>CABSMN010000078.1 GCA_902478765.1 uncultured Collinsella sp. | reverse complement strand
GAGACAGGGGTACCATTAACACCGGCATTGCCCGTTCTACGCGCGACCGTGTCAAGATGGCGGTTTCGGACGATCCTTTCGCGCGCCAGGCTATTACGACCTTTAGGGTCCTCGAGCGCTTCGATTCCACGCGTTTTGACGATGGCTATACGCTCGTCGAGTGCCACCTGTTTACGGGTCGCACGCATCAGATTCGCGTGCACATGCGCCATATCAACCACGCCTGCGTGGGCGATCCGCTCTACGGTAAGTGCGATGCGCGTGCCGACCAGGGTTTGACCAGGCAATTCCTCCATTCCTGGCGTGTGGCGTTCGATCATCCCGTGACGGGGGAGCGCATTGAGTGCCGCGATGAGCTGCCGTGGGATCTCGCCGCCGTTCTGGATGACCTAGCCCCGCGCTCGCTCGGCCGCACTGCCGCCGGCGACGAAATCGTTCCGCAGCTCGGTCTGCTCGAACCCTAACCAGTATTAGGTGGTTTCTTGAACTCGGTTAGCCTACGGTAAGATATACGGTTGTTTACGTAACGCGTTCTCGGGAGCCTGCATGCTCGCCTTTTTACAAACTAACACGCCCATCGTGATCTTTAATCAGATTGTGGTTACGCTACTCACGGTCTGCTTTCTGTACCAGGTGGTCTTCTTTGTCATTGGCGCTCTTCGTGGCGAGGTCGCGCCTCCCAAGGCCAAAAAACTCCACCGCTATGCCTTCTTCATTGCGGCGCATAACGAGGAGGCCGTGATCGCCAATCTCGTACGCTCTATCAAGGATCAGGACTATCCGTCCGAGCTCATCGAGGTCTTCGTGGTCGCCGATGCTTGCACCGACAACACAGCGCAGCTCGCGCGCGAGGCCGGTGCCATTGTTTACGAGCGCAATGACCTGGCCCGCAAGGGCAAGAGCTGGGTCATGGACTTTGGTTTCGATCGCATTCTCAACGAGTATCCCGACACGTTTGAGGGCTACTTTATCTTCGATGCCGACAATGTTATCTCCCGCGATTACGTCTCCAAGATGAATGATGCCTTTGACCAGGGCTTTCATGTGGTCACGAGCTATCGTAACTCCAAGAACTTCGGCAGTTCGTGGATTTCCTCTGCCAACGCCACCTGGTATTTGCGTGAGGCCCGCTTCCTCAACAACGCGCGCAACATCTGCAAGACGTCCTGCGCCGTCTCGGGCTCGGGCTACCTTATCTCCGCCAGTGTTATCGAGGGCATGCACGGCTGGCAGTTCCATACACTGACCGAGGACATCCAGTTCACCACGTTCTGCGCCATTCACGGCATCCGCATCGGTTATGCGCCGGCGGAGTTCTTTGACGAGCAGCCGGTGACGTTTAAGGCGTCCTGGAAACAGCGCATGCGCTGGACCAAGGGCTTCTACCAGGTCTTTTTTACCTACGGCAAGCATCTGGTCAAGTCGACGTTCCGCTATCATCGCTTTGCCGCATATGACATGTTTATGACCATCGCTCCGGGCATGCTGCTGTCCCTGATCTCCATGCTCGCCAATGCGACGTTCCTGATCGTGGGTGGCCTTTCGCATGGTTTCTTGGCTACCGAGGTCGAGATGCAGGCTTGTGCCGCCTCGCTTATCATGACGTTCGTGATGATGTACCAGACCTTCTTTATCCTGGCGCTGCTCACGACCATCTTTGAGTACAAGCACATTCATTGCGCTCAAAAGTGGCGTCTGGTGACCAACCTGTTTACCTTCCCGATCTTTATGTTCAGCTATATCCCCATCACGGTTGCCGCGCTGTTCCTGAAGGTCGACTGGGTGCCCACGCAGCACGCCGTTAACGTTACCCTCGATGAGGTCATGCAGGGCGCCAAGTAACCACGATCAGAACCACCACAAAGGGGATGCACCTTTGTGGTGGTTTTTGCTTTAGAGCAGCCGTCCCGGGAGGTGTCCCATGTTCTATATCCCATTTTGGATCTGCGCCTTTGCCGGTGCGGTGATCGATGCCCGTGAGCGGCGGTTTCCCAACGCGCTTGCGGCTGAGTGTGCCGTGGCGGCGTTTGCGGGCGTGTGGCTGGATGCGGGCTTGAACACGGCACTTGACCGCGCTGGCCTTGCGGTCATCGTGTACCTTTCTCTCGCGTTGACCGAGTCCCTCTGGCGGCGCCTCCGTCAAGCCCCCGGCATCGGCATGGGAGATGCCAAGGCACTCTTCGCGCTTTGCACGCTCGACCCAATGGGTGGCGTCGTGGCATTTGCCGCCGCGCTCCTGGTCCTTGCCCTCTCCTGCCTCATCACAAAATCGCGCTCCTTGCCATTGCTCCCATTTTTGGTGCCGATTTTTGCCATAATCGAGGTCGTGGGCTGCACATTGTAACCGATTGCGCATCCTTCTTAAGGAGCATGCCATGGCAACTAATCAAGAAACGGCCGTCATTAAGGCGCGCATGGATCGTATTCCCTCGGCGTTGTCGCCCGAACTTGTCGAGCGCATTTCCGCCGATCGTGCTTCGGGCTATGTCAACCCGTACCGTTGCGACGATGACCAGGTCATCCGTCGCGTTGATCGGGCCGCAGACGAGGGCACGCTCATGCGTCCGGCATTTATGCGCGATGCCGAAAAGATTCTCCACCTGCCCGCGTATGCCCGATATGCTGGTAAAACGCAGGTCTTTAGCTTCCGTAGCAATGATGATCTGTCGCGCCGCGGCTTGCACGTGCAGCTTGTATCGCGCATCGCACTCGATATCGGCCGCGCTCTTGGGCTCAACTGCGATCTAATCGAGGCAATTGGCTTAGGCCACGACTTGGGCCACACGCCTTTCGGCCATGCCGGTGAGCGTTTTCTCAACGATATCTATCACGAGCGCACGGGTCGCTATTTTTTCCATAACGTGCAGTCGGTCCGCGTACTCGACGCCCTGTATGGCCGCAACGTGTCGCTTCAGACACTCGATGGCGTGCTATGCCACAACGGCGAGTACGAACAGCGTGTTTTTGAGCTTTCGGACATGGGTTCCTTTGACCAGTTCGACCGAACCGTCGAGGAATGCATTGCCTCAGGCTATAGCGCGATTGAGCACCTGCGTCCCATGACGCTCGAGGGCTGCGTGGTGCGTATCTCGGATATCCTTGCCTACGTCGGTCGCGATCGTCAGGACGCCATTGCGGCTGGCCTGCTGTCTCCCGACGCTTTTGACGATGGTCGGGGCGGCGCCTATAACAGCTGGATCCTCATGCACGCTTCCATCGATATCGTTGAACATAGCTACGGCAATCCGCGTATCGAGATGAGCGAGGACCTGTTTGAGGAGATCCGCCGGGCCAAGCGCGAGAACTACGAGAAGATCTACAGCAAGGGCGGTATCGAGGGCGATTCCGAGGCGGAGCTGCGCGAGGCTTTCGAAAAGCTCTACGACCGTTGCCTGCAGGATATAAACGAAGGCGACGAGTCCTCCTACATATTTAAGCACCACATTTCGCGCATTGAGCAGCAGCTTTCCTACTACGACCGTACCTATGCATGGCAGGACGATAAGGACCAAGCCGTGGTGGATTACATTGCGAGCATGACGGATGGCTATTTCTGCGAGCTGACGAGTAAGTTGTTCCCGGGTCTAAAGTTTCCGCACCGTACTTATATTAACGAACGGTAGTTCGTATTTATTCGGTATACTATTCGTGGAAAACGATTTTGATTGATGCACGGGATGGCTATGGACGACCTTTTTTCTGCTTCGACGCGCGAGCGTTCCTTTCAGAATGCGCCGCTTGCGGTGCGCATGCGCCCCAACACGCTTGATGAGTACGTGGGCCAGCAAAAGGCCGTCGGTAAGGGCTCATGGCTGCGTGCCGCGATTGAGCACGACGTGCTGTCGAGCGTGATTCTGTACGGGCCGGCCGGTACGGGCAAGACGACGCTGGCCCACATTATCGCCAACCATACCAAGAGCGAGTTTGTCGAGGTCAGCGCCGTGACGGGCACCGTGAAGGACTTGCGCCGCGTGATTGACGAGGCCAAGACGCGCCTGAATACCTATGACCGCCGCACCATTCTGTTTATCGATGAGATTCACCGCTTTTCCAAGTCGCAGCAGGACGCCCTGTTGCATGCGGTCGAGAACCGTACCGTCATTATGATTGGCGCTACGACGGAGAATCCGTACTTTGAGGTCAACTCGGCATTGCTCTCGCGTGGTCGCGTGGTGGAGCTTGAGCACCTCAAAGACGAGGATATCGCCACGCTTATTGCGCGTGCGCTTGAGGCACCGCAGGGTTTGGGTGGTAAGTTCTCGGCCGATGAGGATACGGTTAAGACCATCTGCACGCTGGCTGCGGGTGATGCACGCTCTGCCCTGACGACACTTGAGCTGGCGAGCGAGATTGCCGTCACGCGTCCCGATACGGAGGGAACGCCAGCGCCGGCGGCGGGGGAGCGCTATCCCATCACCGTGGATGACGTAAAGATTGCCAACCCGCGTCGTGGCTTTTCGTACGACAAAAACGGCGACATGCACTACGACATCATCAGTGCGTTTATTAAGTCTATGCGCGGTAGCGACCCCGATGCCACGATCTATTGGCTCGCGCGCATGATTGATGCGGGGGAGGATCCCAAGTTTATCGCTCGCCGTATTATGATTCAGGCTTCTGAGGACGTTGGCAACGCCGATCCGCAGGCGCTTTTGGTGGCGCATGCCGCGTTTAAGTCTGCCGAGGTCATTGGCTATCCCGAGTGCCGTATTAACCTGGCTCAGGCTGCCCTCTATGTGTGCTTGGCGCCTAAATCCAACGCGTGTGAGGCTTCGATCGATGCGGCGCTGGCCGATATCCACTCTAGTGGGCTTCGCGAGGTGCCGAGTTATCTGCGCGATCGCCATCGCCCGGGCAGCGATGAATACGGTGTGTATAAGTATCCGCACGATTATCCCGAAGGCTGGGTCGACCAGCGCTATTTGCCCGAAGGCTTAGAACGCGGTGCATTTTGGCGGCCTGCCGGCCGTGGTTGGGAAGAATGGCGCGTAGAACAAAGCGAACGCGACCGCAGCGGGAATGCACCGAAGTAGCTGCTGATAATTTTGTCCCACGTTGCTGCTCTTGGCATGTTCGGTCCCCTTTGGGGTACCATGGAAAGCGTCTGTATTTCGATTCCTTTGGGAGGCTTGTATGAGTCCCATTCAAATCGCCTTGCTGCTGCTCGCCGTTGCCGGCGTGTGGGCTATCGTTGAGCTTGCGCTCACCTTGCGCAAAACCCGCACCGTTGTCGACTCGCTCGACAAGACGGTAACCGACCTCAACAATACGATTGCCGAGGCGCAGCCCGTGGTGGCAAAGCTTGATGGCGCCGTTGACGAGCTTACGCCGGCACTTGCCCAGATGGAGCCGCTCCTCAAGTCGAGCAAGACTGCCGTTGACGCCCTGACGTCCAACCTCGTTGAGGTTGAGGCGGTCGTTCGCGACATCTCCGAGGTCACGGGCAGTATGGCCGAGGCCAGTAATGCTGTATCGAGCGTGACAGATTCTGCGGCCGGCGCCGTGCAGAAGCTCTTCAATAAGGTGAAGGCTCCTGCAGCCGACGCCGATCGTAAGCTAGCCGCTGCCGCCGCCGAGGCCGAGCAGCCTACCGAGCGCGTTCTGATCGGTGAGGCCGAGGACGAGGCCGCCGATGGTGCGGATGCGGCTCAGAAGCCCGCAGCCAAGCCGGCTCAGTATTACACCTATACGCCCGCCGAGTCCTCTGAGGAGTCCTGCGATGAGTAGCGAAGCAACCTGCCCCATCACGCTGACCGTTGCCGGCGACCCGCGTCTCGCTCGCCTTGTGCGCATGACGGCAGCCAACGTTGGTGCCCTGTGCTCCATGTCTGTCGATCGCATCGAGGACATCCGCATGGCTGCCGAGGAGGCTTTCATCTTTGGGTGCACCGCGGTCGACTGCGACGACATCACCATCAAATTCGATGTCGATGAGACTCACGTTGGCATGACTATTACCTTTGGAGACCAGGCTACGGTTGATGAAAACGACCAGGCTGCGGTGTATGCCGAGCTCATCCTCGCGAGCGTGTGCGATTCCTACGAAAAGACTGCGGCGCCCCTGACGCTTTCCCTCGATCTCAAGGCGGATATCTAATATGACCGAACGTTCCCGGAGCGGCAAGACCGCTTGGGACAAGGAGAAAACCCGCGAGCTTTTTCGTCGCTACAAGGCTGTCTCTTATACACATCTCCGAGCCCACGAGACTACGCTGCATC
>CABSMN010000077.1 GCA_902478765.1 uncultured Collinsella sp. | reverse complement strand
CTACACTTCTAGCTTCGTCGGCAGCGTCAGATGTGTATAAGAGACAGGTACTTAGAGACCGCCGTGAGTTCGGCCGCACCCGGCGGCACCATATCGCGCACCAGCTGCGAGCAAAACTCGGTAAACTTGACCTCCATCACCAGCTTTCCGGGCTCCAGCACGGGCAGCGCGGGCAAGGTAGCGTCAAAGATGTCAAAGCTACCCACCGCGGCACGCACGTTCATGTCAAACGTGATGCGCACGGTGCCCTCGTCCATCACCCACGGCTCGCGCTCATAGTCCACGATGGTCCGCGGGCGCATCATGTTGCAGATACACTCGATGTAGAACTCGCGACAGAGCGGATAAGGGCTCCTCAGCAAAAAGTCGTAGTCGCCAGCCAGAATCTGCTCAAACTCACCGCGCGTAAGTGGCGCATCCTCCTTGTAAATCCAGCTACCGTACTTCTTTTTGCGCTCGAGCTTAATCACCTTGTCGCTGCCGTTATAGATGCGCACGCGATACTTTTTGCGCATGAGAATACCGGCGTCTTTTTCCTCGTAGGCCGAGTTGCAGTAGTCGTCAAAATACAGGCTGCGAATAGTGTAACCGCCCGCCCGCGCATGCTTGTCCAGCTTAAACACCGGCGCCATGCGACAGGCAAGCGCGGCGTGCTCGCCCTCGTTAATGAGATATTTTAGCTCGTGGCGGTAACGCTCCTGCGTTGCACGCGCAGGCGGAGCCGCCAAGCGCTCAAGCAGCGCGCTAGCCCTCCTCATACGTGTCCTCCACGACCTTACCGCCGTCTTGCACGTAAAAACACTTCATGCCGTAGTGCTTGCCGTCGTCGGTCACATAGTAGTCAAACGCATCTTGCGTAAAGTCGTCGGAGTTGGTGGCACGCACGCGCACAAAAAACTGGCCGGTATCGGGCGCATCACAGGTCACCTCGGGAAGCAGCACGTCCTCGGCCTTAAAGACCACGTCGCTTATGGCATAGTCACGCGCAAGCTCCACGGT
Source organism: uncultured Collinsella sp. (assembly GCA_902478765.1). GTDB lineage: Bacteria > Actinomycetota > Coriobacteriia > Coriobacteriales > Coriobacteriaceae > Collinsella. The sequence continues at coordinate 5,234 of CABSMN010000077.1, read as the reverse complement.
GTAGCGAATGTCGCGCGCCTCAAAGTCGTAGGACGCATCCCAGTTAATACGCAGCTTACCGTTATCGATCTGCGGCACGCCGATGTAGAACGGCATGGGCTTTTTAAAACTCTCGCGAAAGCTCTTGTAGTTCTCCTCGATCTCGGAGGGAATCGCCGCGGCGATCTGCTCGTATTGGTCCTTGGTGACAGGCAGATTGTCGATATCGGGCGAAGCAAAGACCAGGGATTCAGTCACCTCGCGGTAGTGCTTGATCATCTTGGCCAGGCGAGTCTCGGTCAAATACGAGCGCAAGTCCTTGACGGCACGGTCGAGTTCGCTGCGGAACGACTTGCTGCGCAGCGCACGATTGAACAGCACGTTGCCCCAGTAGTTGCTTACGCCGCGCTCCCAGCTCGCATAATCCGAGAACCCCGTCAGGCTCAGCTCAAGCTTACGCAGCATGCCGTCGTTATCCCAATCCAGGATGTACCAGACCTTGGAGTTAAGCGGGCTGTACAGATAGCAGTTGCGGTTCTGCGTATCGCAGTTGCCCGTCAGGATCTGAAACGCCATCCAATAGACCAAATTCTCGGTATCAAAGTAGGTATCGAGCACATCATCGATCTTTTGCGATTCGTCGTTGAGCGCATCGAGCATCTCGATGAGCTTGGTGTGGTCCGTATCGCCCTTAATCTCGAGCATGCCCTCAAAGCTTGCCTGGTTGTAGTCGGGATCGTCGGCGAGCTTAATGGTGTCCTCGTAGCGATGGAAATCAAAACTGTTCACCTTGTACAGGTGCCCGCTCTTATCCAGGCCATGTACCTTTAGCGCCGTCTTGTTGAGCTGCTCCACCTGCGTAAACAGGCCGTAGTCCTCAAAGGTGTCGTTGGTCTTTTCGGTCTGGTCGCACACCCACAGATGCACAAACTGCGTGCGCAGACCCATCATCTGGGGAATCCCACGGATAAGGTCGTAGGCCATCTTGTTGCGAAAACGCATACCCTCGCCCATGTGCTTGTTGAGCGCAATCGCGCGCTGTTGGCGCCAGGTACCCTTGCCCTTTTTGAGCTCCACCTTGTAATTCTTTTGCGAGTTCATGCTCGATGTCTGACCGCGCACCTGCACGGTGGCATTGGGCGCTTCCTCGCCATAGCCAACCTCGCCGGCCACCGGGCCGTCTTCGTCGCCCGCCTGCAGCAGGCCCATAACCTGATAGCGCGTCACGCCCATGTCGGCATAGTCATACACCGAGTACGTGTTGATCTCGGCCCAGCTATGGTCCGTGTTCTCGGAGCTGTTGCCGCGCGAGACCGTCAGGTACATGGTCACAATGCCCGAGTCATCATAGACCTCGTACAGCTCGTCCTTATCGCGCAGATGCTTGGACTGGTCGGAGGCCTCGGCCTTTTTAATCTCGTCCTGCTTTTTTACCTTATTTGTCGAGGATTCGTCCTGAGATGAGCAGCCCGAAAGCAGCAGCGCGCCGGCAGCCGCCTCGATCAGACAGCGGCGAGACATCAACTTATCGATCATCAGAACCTCCCCAATGGTTGCGATACACGCGAACTACTGCGCGCTGAAACGCGCCGTGCGGCACGCCCTTGCGGCGGCACTCCTCATAGCGCTGCTCGGCACGGTCGAGCAAGCGGCCCAGCTGTGTAAAGCGACCCGTTTTGTCGGTCGCCACAATGGGCTGCTGGCTCAGGATACGATACGGCAAGTTGGCGGTATAGGTATCGAGCCGCAGCAGGGCCACGATAAAAAACACCACCGCACCCAACAAGAAGCCAAAGCCGTAAAACTGCTGCGGCAAAAGCAACGACACGGCGGTCGCCAGCCCTGCCACACCGGCAAACAGGCCCGAGGCCAGAACGGCTCCCTTGTAGTCGGTAAAGTACAGCAAGATAAGCAGGATCGTGTTGCCCACGGCATACAGGCCGTAGCCTACGCATAACGTGCGAAAATACCCGTGCATAAGATTGTTAAAGCCCAGCGGCAGGGCCGAGAGCACTGTGGTCTCGAGCGAAATGACCGCCGCCGTCACAAACAGCTGCTTGAGCGCGCAAAAGCGCAGTTCGCTGTTGAGCGTGGAAAGCATCTCCTCCTCGGCCACCACAATATCGCCCACCACGCCGCCGTCGTTAAACAGGCTGTAGTAGTCGCGATAGCGCGGATAGAAATTGACCTCGACCGAGACCACAAAGTTGACGGTCGTGACCAGGATCGTCAAAAACGCGATGAGCGCCGGCACATCGTAGTAGGGCGCGCCATAAAACAAGCCCTTGACCTGCACGCCAATGGGACCGGCCCAAATAATCACCAGGTGCGCAAAGAGTCCCAGATTGGTTAACAGACCCGTGAGCGCCAGCGGCATAAACTGATCGAGCCACTGCAAAAAGGGCCAGGGGCTGCGGTCGCTCTGAGGAAAATACCGGTACAGCAGTACCACGTCCCAGGCGAGCATGACGCCGTAGCCCAGAGCAATTGACGCCAACAGGCCCTCGACCGGCGGCAGTCCCAGCGCCAGCGCGGCCAGGGCGCACAGGCACGACACGCCAATGGCGGCCGCAAAGCTGCAAAGGATGCCGCGGTAATCCTTGATGGCCGTGAGGTAACTCATGCCGTTCCAGTTGACGATCATAATGTTGAACAGCCACAGGCACAGCAGCCCCTGCAGCAGCGTGGCGCCCGAGAACAGCAAAAAGACGCCGTAGAGCACCGTGCCCGCAACGAGCATGATGGCGTTAGAGCCCCAAAACGAAGGCAGTATCTCATCCTCGCGCTCGGCAAACAACATATCAGCCAAAAAGCGCGTGACCGGCATGGAGAAAAAGCTCGTGAGCAAAAGTGAGGCCAGCAGTGTGTAGGTCACCATGCACACCAGCAGATCCTGGTTGGCACGGCCCACACCCCACAGACCGCACAGCACCAAGATACCCACCTGGAGCAGCACGCCCAACAGCATGGGACCCGTGCACACAATGCCGGCGTAGCCGTAAGCACGCATCGTGGCAAACAGGCCCTTGCGCCTAAACAGGCGCTTGAGCTCAAAACCAATTCCGGCCATCGGCTACTCCCCCTCTCTGGGCAGGTTAAACGCACACGCCGTCTCGTCGTACAGCGCGCGATAGTTGGCGAGCATCTGCTCGTGCAAAAAGTACGTGGCAACGCGACGCTGCCCGCGCTCCCCCATCTCAATGCGACGGGCGCGGCTCACGCACATGCGCTCCATGGCATCGGCCAAGCCCTTGCGATACATGGGCGGCGTCACAAAACCCGCCACGCCAAAGTCGTCGCCCGGGGCGCCTTCGAGCAGCTCGCGGCAGCAGCCCACCTCGGTCGTCACGCAGGGACGACGCGCTGCAAGCGACTCCAGCACGCTAAGCGGCTGGCCCTCGGAGATGCTCGTCAAAATGGTAAAGTCGAGCTTTTCCATGTACTCGACCACGTTGACGCGACCGGTAAAGATCAGGTCGCGCACGCCCAGGGTATCGACCAGCGCGTGGCACTCGGCGCCGTACTCTTCGTCGTCCACGCCGCCCATGATGTGCAGGCGCACCTTGGGCAGGCGCTCGTGCAACTCAAAGAAGGCATAGATCATGGTCTTGACGTCCTTGATGGGCGCCAGGCGCACCACAGCGCCAATGTCCACCCAGCCGTCATCGGGCTTTAAGGGAATGTCCTTAAAGCGGTTGAACTGGATGCCGTTGGGGATGACCAGGCATTTGTCCGCATCGCAGCCCATATCGATCTGCGTCTTGCGGGCGTTATGGAACAAACTCGTCACGCGGAAGGCGCGGCGGTAGATCTCCTCCGAAAGCAGGTAGAAAAAGCGGATCCAGCGGTCCTTAAACGACGGCACCACCCAATCGGCGCGAATGATCTCTTCCTCGCGCTCGCGGGTATAGATGCCATGTTCGGTCAGCAGCACCGGCGCATGGCGAACGCTTGAGCCCAGGCAGGCGAGCAGGCCACCGTAGCCGGTCGAGATGGCGTGGTACACATCGGCCACCGGCACCTCGCTGCCCAACAGGTAGAGCACGGGAAGCAACATGGAGCGCATGGTGTGGAATGCATCGGCAAAGGGCGTGTAGGGGTACTCGGCCAGGCACACATCGCGAAAGATATCCATAAACGTTCGGCTCTGCAAAAACGAGAGCGGATGCACGCGACGGCGCTGGAAAATGTCGAACAGCACGTCCCAATCCGGATTGGAGAGCGACACCAGGCGGCGTAGCGCCTCGCGCTCACGGTCGTTAAAACTGGCTTCGTGCTGCTCGCCCGAAAGCCGCAGGGCATCGTCCAGGAACACCTCGTGCACCTCGACCACGTTGCCGGGCAGTTCGTAGACAAATTTGCCGCGGTCGGCAGCATGCGCGCCGATCACCCACAGCACAAACTCGTGCTCGGGCATGGCATGGATATAGCCATGCATCCAGGTAGATACGCCGCCGTGCACATAGGGGTAGCAACCCTCGAGTACCAAGCAGATTCTCATCTGTCGCCACCCTCCTTGCGCGCAATGATCACCGTCTTGTCCGTGGCTTTGACCAGGTACAGGTCGCCCGTCAGATGCGTAATCTCGCCACCCGTGACTGCGCCCGGCTCGCCATTGTTGGCACGGAACATGAGCCACGCCTCGTCGTGGAAATTACCCAGGCTGAGCGTCCAGGCATCTGCGTTTGCATCCACACTCACCGTCACGGACGAAAAGCGCTGGATGGCACCCGAGCATTCCGAACCGGTCTGGCGCCGCAGGTCGGGCGCAGACTTGGTAAGCCAGTCCAGGTAGTCGGTCAGGCCGCCCTTGTAGACTTCCCAGCCCTCCTTGGCGCCGCGATCGGGATCGAGCAGGTCGTCCGGATGCATAAAGTGCGTGCTCACGTAGTGCATGTTGAGCTCGGACACGGCTGCCAGGCGCATATAGGAATCGTCGACCATGCCGCCCGAAACAATGCGCGGCTGCTCCACAATGCCATCGCTCGCCACGCCAAACTCCTGTACGTACGGCAGGTCGGTGCCGTCCTCAAAATACGTGCTGGCGATGGTCTTAATGCGCGGAACGTCGGTGCCGATGAGCTTGCGCGCGCGGGCCGAAAGGATATTTGACGGCGGCACGTAGACCGAGCCGTGCGCGTTGGGCAGCACCTCGTCCTGGAAGGCAATAAGCTCGTTGAGCGATGCGACGAGCGTCTCCTTGTTCTTCCACGTCTTGTAATCTGTCTCTTATACACATCTGACGCTGCCGACGA
>CABSMN010000076.1 GCA_902478765.1 uncultured Collinsella sp. | reverse complement strand
GACAGGTCGAGGACTCCCCGTTTATGGCGGGCGCCGTCCACGGCGGTGGCGAGGCCGACGCCGTCATCAACGTAGGCGTCTCGGGCCCCGGCGTTATGGCCGCAGCCCTGGAGACGCTGCCCGATTCCGCATCGATGATGGAAGTCGCCGAGAAGATTAAGCAGACCGCCTTTAAGATCACCCGTGCCGGCGAGCTCATGAGCCGCGAGGCCGCCCATCGTCTGGGTGTCGAGAAGGGCATTGTCGACCTGTCGCTGGCTCCCACGCCTGCCATCGGCGACTCCGTTGCCCGCATCCTCGAGATCATCGGCGTGGGCACCTGCGGTGGCCCGGGCACGACCTGCGCGCTCGCCATGCTCAACGATGCCGTCAAGAAGGGCGGCGTCATGGCCAGCTCCAGCGTGGGCGGTCTCTCGGGCGCTTTCATCCCCGTGTCCGAGGACGCCGGCATGATCGCCGCCGTCGAGGCCGGCGCGCTTTCGCTCGAGAAGCTCGAGGCCATGACCTGCGTGTGCTCCGTTGGCCTGGACATGATCGCCATCCCCGGCGACACCCCGGTCGAGACCATCGCCGGCATCATCGCCGACGAGATGGCCATCGGCGTCATCAACAACAAGACCACGGCCGTCCGCGTGATTCCCGCCATCGGCAAGGGCGTGGGTGACTGCGTCGAGTACGGCGGCCTGTTCGGCCGTGCGCCCATCATGCCGGTGAACCCCAACGCCGGCACCGTGCTTGCCCATCGCGGTGGACGCTTCCCGGCGCCGCTGAACTCGCTCAAGAACTAGCTGAGGGGGACTGGCGAGGAGCCCCGGGGAGGGCAAATATATAAGGTCGCCTGCTCGGACAGTCCTGACTCGCACGGAGAGCACATTAAGTGCTCTCCGGCTCGTGCGGAACTCGCGATCGACCTTATATATTTGCCCTCCCCGGGGCTCCCGCACAACGGGACCTCGGTTGGGTTCTATCCCTTTGGCAGTCGCTTCGCTTCTGCCCTACTTTGCTGGTATGGCGGTTTGGCGTTGGATCGGTTCTTTCTGATATATGCTGGTTGCGGCTCTTCTTTTTGGGGGAGTCGCTTTTTTGTTGCTAGGAGGTTGGCCCGTGGTTGATGGGGATGCTCGCTCTGAGCTTCTTTCTGCGGATTGGAATGGCGAATGGATGCGCCTACAGGCTGATCGGCGGCGGGCTGATAATTCTTTTGAATGGGATAAGCGGGCTCGGCATTTTCGGCCGTTGGAAACTGCCCCGTATGCCCGGGACTTTATGAAGCTGTTGGCGTTAAAGCCTGGTGAGTCGGTGCTTGATATGGGGTGTGGGGCTGGATCGATCGCTATCCCGCTTGCGCAAGACGGGCACCCCGTGATTGCCGCTGATTTTTCTCCTGCCATGTTGGGCACGCTTGATGCTGGCATTGAGTACTATGGGCTCGAGGATCGCATTACGCCGCTTGAGCTTGCTTGGGATGATGATTGGGATTTAGTTGGGCCGGTCGCGAAAGCGGTGGATGTTGCCTTCGCCAGTCGGTCGGTTACGACGACCGATCTAAAAGGTGCGCTTACCAAGCTTGACCGTACGGCTCGTCGGCGTTGTGCTGTTACTATGGTCGCCAACTCCAGTCCGCGCTACGATCTGCATCTGATGAACGCCATCGGCGCCTCGGTTACCTGCAGTAATGGCTTTGTCTATGCCTTTAATATCCTCATTCAGATGGGTGCCCTGCCGCAGGTTACGTACTTTGAATCGCCTCGTCGCGACACCTTCGATAGCCTTGAGGCGGGTGTGACGGACTTCTCCCGTATGCTCGAGCATGGCAACGAGGATAAGATCGACCGTCTGCGCGACTACATCGCCCAGCACATGATCGAGAACCCCCATGCCGGTGAGCCGGGGTCTAAGGGCGTGCCGCAGGGGCGCTATATGCTCGATCATGTCCGCAAGGTTCGTTGGGCGTTTATTGCGTGGGAGCCGGTCTCTGCACCCCGCTCGTAGCCCGCCCACTGCCCGCGCCGTTCTCCCGCTCGGCATCCGCATTCTTTTTGAACTGGGCAAACGCGCTCCACACCGCGCCGTTCCTGCGCTATCGTAGGACAGCTCACGTAGATTAAGGCCCCGTCGCGGGGCGCCCCATACATAGAAAGCGAGAACCCATGGCACTGACAGGAGCCCAGGTCAAGCAGCTTCGCAGCATGGCCCATCACCTCAACCCCGCCATCATCATCGGTAAGTCCGATGTCAACGAGGGCACCGTCGAGCAGACGGTCGCCTACCTGGAGAAGCACGAACTCGTTAAGTGCTCCGTGCTCGATGGCTCCAGTCTTTCCGCCCGCGAGGCCGCCGAAGAGCTCGCTGAGCGTTGCCACGCCGAGGTCGTCCAGGTCATCGGCCGCAAGTTCTCGCTGTATCGCGAGTCCTCGCGCAAGGATATCGAGAAGATCAAGCTCGTCTAAGAGCCAATGATCCGGCGAGCCAACATATAGCAAGCTTACGGGTGCCCGAGTACTTCGGGCACCCGTTTTTTATCGCTCGACCAGCACGCGATTGAGCCGCCCCTCCACCAAGCGCTCGTATAGACGCCGCGTCTCGGGCTCGGGAACGCCATTGACCTGCTCCCTCAGGTGGTGCATATGACCGCTGTATAGCTCGACGATATCGCGCCGCCGCCCCGCCGCACTGTAGACGCGCATGGCGCAGCGCACCATATCCTCACGCGCCGTTTCCTGCCGAAGCCCCGACTCCGCCAGCCAAATCGCCGACTGCAGGTCGTTTTCTTCTAGAGCGGCATTTGCTCCCTTAATCATGCAATCGATGTACTTTGACTGCATAATGCGTCGCATACGCAAAAAGTAGGTGGGGTTACAGCCATTGGGAACATACAACGGGCCGGCATAAAGCTGCTCAATCTTAAGGCACAGCTCAACTAAATGGGGCCCGCGCGCACCCGTGCGATTTCCCAAAACCTCGCGGCTTATCTGGTCAAACAGCCGTACATCGGTCTTGACGAAGTCGCCGTTGAGTCCGATGCATTCATTTTGGATGAGCACACACGATTTGCCATCCGGCGTCGGTCCCAAAGCCGACCGCAAGCGCGATATCGTCGAGTACAGGTTGTTGCGGGCGCTATTGAACTCGGCATGGGGCCACAGCTCCATGGCCAGCGTCTCACGATCGACGAGCGCATCCATGCCCAGCGCAAGCCGCTCGGCAAGTGTCGCCGCCTTCTTGCGGCGCCACATTTTGTCCGTGATGGGAAACCCGTCGCGCTCGGCGCGAAACGCCCCAAACATGCGAATCTCGATATGGTCGATGGTATCAACGGCTTCAACCTCACCGGCCTGGAACAGGCGCTCGCCTTCCCCTTCCAAATCGTCGCGCAGCGAGTACCGCGACAGCTCGCGCACGGGAAGCTTCTTGCGAATCCTGGTCGCCGGCTCGCCCAGACAATGCATGGCAAGGCGCGCAAAGAGCCGATACGATGGCTCTAGAATCCCCGCGCGATTCATGGACATCCAGGCTGCAAGGTCGCTGTCTCGGCCCGCACAGGCCAAATGCAGCGCCACCATCCAGGCTTCTGCGCCACCAACCTGCGTCTGGCTTATATCGAGCAACTCCGCTTCCTCGCGTACCGAAACCATCGAGGTGTTACGCAGATATGCCGCGCGCTCCAGCAGTAACGCATTATCGCGCATGTACGCAATCGACTCCTCGGCAAGTTTGAGCACTTGGACCGCACGGAACTTTGCATTAACCGGCCGTCCCTCTGCCAGCGACTGCCAGCCTTCTAGCAACAGGCCAAACAGCTGAATCTGGTTGTCGCGCATGCGCACGGCAAAACGATCGAGCTCGTTGAACGCCGCGTCGTCGGTTACCGGCAGGCCGGAAAGGAGCCGCCGTGCCGCCAACACCATGCGCACCCAGATAGCCATCGCCTTAAGCCCACGTACGTCGAGCGCCTCCCGCACCACCGTCATCTCGTCGTCGCGCTCGTCGGTTCCCGCAAACGACCCGTCAAAGAGCTCCACCAGCATGCTATCGGCCCGCATAACAATCCCCGCGATGTCGAGCTCGCAGTCGTAGGCCTTGCTCGTTTTGAGTTGCTGTAGAACGCCGCCGTCATCTCCCCGCTCGGTCAGGCAGCGCTTGACCTCGATATGCGCAGACAACATATCGAGTGCGGTATGGGATGTCTCGATTTCTGGCACGGCCAGGTTCGCAGGAAGCCCAAGCCCGTTGTCCCCATAGCAAACAGCCGTCAGTGTCCGGGCCACCCTCCATGAAACAGGGTCTATTTCACAGGCCGCCCGTTCGCCCCCGCGCTCGATGACCGATGCCATATAGCGAGCGAGCTTTGTATTGGACACGCTGACCGCTGCCAGATATACGCCAAGCGCCTCGGCAGGCGTTGGCTCTGGAGCCGGATCGTCGGCATCGATCGTGCCCAGCGCTGCTCGGCAGATATCGGCCCCGTGCCCCGTCAGAGCTAGATCGACCCCATACTGCCCAGCAAGTTCAAGGACCGCTTCACGGTCCAAAAAGGCGTCCGCCAGGCCCATCGCCGCATCGCATCTACCCGCCTTAAGCAAAATCCGGGCCGCCCTCGGAACAAGTTCGGGGCGAACCTCGGCCACCAACTTACGCAAACGCAAGCGTCCGTTATCCTCCGTGCCCAGACACGTAAAACTCCGCTCGGCGGGATCCAAGCCAAAGATCGGGTAGTCGCGTACAAAGTAGGACTGGTCGACCATCGACAGCCTCACCCCGCAAGCCTCGAGTTCTGCGATATTGCCCTCGCCCATCAAAATCATGAGACATGCCACGCAAAACAGCGCATTATTGTCGAGCGAAGCCAGATCGACAAGTGCCGCGCCATATACGTTGACAATCTCGTTTTCGAGCAGACCGGCTACGTCGCCTTGGCCATACAGACCCGTCTGCAATGCCGAGACGAGCTCGGGCACACCCTGCGTGAGCTGATAAAAGTCGAGCGATGTGCTGATCGAAAACGCCGATGCCCACGCCGAATACTCATAGGCATGCACCTTGAGCATCTGCGCATTGATCTTAACCGAATCGCCCAGCCCATGAATCAGCTGACGATTTGAAGGACGGCAGGAGATAAAGACCCCTACCCCCATAGCGCGCAGGCCGCGAATCCTGTCGATGAGGTCTTCGGTATCGCGCTGATCGAGGTTTGGCACATTATCAATCGCGATAAGGGAGTGCGGTTTGTCTTTGAGTTCTTCGGTAACCACCTCGAGCTGCATAAACACCTCGCGCCCAGTGGCGCGATCGGCCTCGATAATCCGCACGGGGCCTCGCGTCGGATCGCATTTAACCTCATGGGTGTACTGCAGCAGCACCGAGGTCTTCCCAAACCCGTCGGGCGCATAAAGAACCACGATGCCGGCCTTTCGGCCCTTGGCGATAAGCTCATTCATCAAGCGTTCGCGTCGCACCATATAGCCTCCGCCCAGCGGCATCAGCTCGAGGTCGTCTATACTGCCCAAATCGTTTACCATGCCCGCTCCTCAACTCGACCGTATGGACACTGTAACCGCAAGACCATACAAGCCGCGCTATGAATAGAGCGACCTTATGTTTTAGGTTGTCTTTTGGTATGCAAGCGGCAAGTTTTTGTACAGCGAGGGCCGATTGTTATTAATCCCCCGACTAATCGGTCTTTAAGCAGGTAAATGAGCTTGTCAGCTTGTCCCATCTAAGCGGCAGTGTAACGCAAGTGAACAAGGTTCAGCTATGTCATTCAACTCGCCTAGCACCCGCTACCGTCTACGACCTTTTAGTGGCATTTTTGCATAGAATCTGGTATGGAATGAATCAAGCTGTTGGGCATCCGGCATTCGTCAGGCTTGCGGCAAGATTTTGGTCAAGCGGGCGGAAAGGGATAGCAAAAAGGCCCCCGCAAAGCGGAGGCCTTAGGCAAGGCTATGTCGAAGTGCAGGATTCGCGCTACTCGCAGAGCGAAAGGGCGGCCTCGTCGGCAACGACAACGCAGTTGGTGTGCAGCTGCAGGATCGAAGCCGGGCACGCGGGCGTAACCGGACCATAGCACATGTCATGCACGGCCTGAGCCTTGGCCTCGCCGTTGGCGACGACCAGGATCATGCGGGCATACATGATGGTCTGGGTACCCATGGTGTAGGCCTGACGGGGAACGTCGTCGATGCTGTCGAACAGGCGACTGTTGGCCTGAATGGTGCTCTCGGTGAGGTCGACGCAGTGCGTGCCCTTGGAGA
>CABSMN010000075.1 GCA_902478765.1 uncultured Collinsella sp. | reverse complement strand
AAGAGACCGCCTCACGAGTTTGTGGCCGCCGACCTGCCTGCCACGCATGACTTTGCACTTTCGGCTGCCGCCCCTGCCCGTCACAAAGTGGTCGCCTACGACTGCGGTGTGAAGCGCGGCATTCTGGAGGGCCTCGTCCGCGCCGGCTGCGACCTTACCGTCGTGCCGTGGGATACGCCCGCCCAGCAGGTGCTCGACATGAATCCCGACGGTGTCTTTTTGTCCAATGGCCCCGGCGACCCCGATGCCGTGGTGGAGACCTATGAACAGGTGCAGCAGCTGATCGGCAAGGTGCCGGTCTTTGGTATTTGTCTTGGTCATCAGATGATCAGCCTGGCCTGCGGCGCCCAGATGGAAAAGCTTAAGTTCGGTCACCGCGGTGGCAACCAGCCGGTCATGAACCTGGTAAGCCGTCGCGTGGAGATTACCGCGCAAAACCATGGCTTTGGCCTGCTGTTTCCCAGCTTGGGCAAGCTTGTCCCCGAGCTTTCCGGCGGCGAGACCGAGCATGCGGCCGACGGCGACCTGCGCGTCTGGGTGCGCCGCGGAATCGCGCCGGTCGTGATGAACGAGCGCTTTGGCCGCATTCGCCTGACGCATGTGAACCTCAATGACGGCACCGCCGAGGGCATCCAACTGCTCGACGCCCCGTGCTTCTCGGTCCAGTACCACCCTGAGGCTTCGCCTGGCCCCACCGATGCCCACTATCTCTTTACCGCCTTTACGCGACTCATGGACGGCGAGGAGAACTACCTGGACATCGACACCGCGAAGGACCGCCTGGCTGGCTGGAATTTCGCCGAGACTGAGACCGAGGAGAACTAACATGCCGAAACGTACTGACATCAAGCGCATCCTTGTCATTGGTTCGGGCCCCATCGTTATCGGCCAGGCATGTGAGTTCGACTACTCCGGCGCCCAGGCCTGCAAGGTGCTCAAGGAGGATGGCTTTGAGGTCATCCTGGTCAACTCCAACCCGGCGACCATCATGACCGACCCGGGTCTTGCCGACCGCACCTATGTCGAGCCCATCACCGCCGAGTTTATCGAGCGCGTGATCAAGAAAGAGCGCCCGGACGCGCTGCTGCCCACGCTGGGCGGCCAGACCGGTCTGAACGCCGCCGTCGAGCTGGCGAAAGACGGCACGCTCGACAAGTACGGCGTCGAGATGATCGGCTGCGACCTGGCCGCCATCGAGCGCGGCGAGGACCGCAAGCTCTTTAACGAGGCCATGGCCGAAATTGGCCTGGAGGTCGCGCGCTCGGGCTATGCTTACAGCGTGGCCGACGCCGAGGCTATCGCCGAGCGTGTGGGCTATCCCTGCGTACTGCGCCCGAGCTTTACCCTCGGCGGCGCCGGCGGCGGCATCGCACATACTCATGAGGAGCTCGTCTCCATCGTGAGCCAGGGCCTCGAGCTCTCGCCTGCCCACGAGGTGCTGGTCGAGGAGTCCATCGAGGGCTGGAAAGAGTATGAGATGGAGGTCATGCGTGACCACGCCGGCAACGGCATCATCGTGTGCTCCATCGAGAACCTCGACCCCATGGGCGTGCATACCGGCGACTCCATCACCGTGGCGCCGGCGCAGACCCTCTCCGACCTGGAGTATCAGCGCATGCGTGTCGCCTCGCTCGCCATTCTGGAGAAGATCGGCGTCGAGACCGGTGGCTCCAACGTGCAGTTTGCCGTGAACCCCAACACCGGCCGCCTGATTGTCATCGAGATGAACCCGCGCGTGAGCCGCTCGTCCGCGCTGGCCTCCAAGGCCACGGGTTTCCCCATCGCCAAGGCCGCCGCTCGCCTGGCCGTGGGCTATACGCTCGACGAGATCGTCAACGACATTACCAAGGCAACGCCTGCCTGCTTTGAGCCCACGATTGACTACTGCGTTGTCAAGGTGCCGCGCTTTGCCTTCGAGAAGTTCAAGGGTACCGACCCCACGCTCACCACGCGCATGAAGGCAGTGGGCGAGATTATGGCGATTGGCCGCACCTTTGAGGAGGCCTTTGGCAAGGCCATGCGCTCGCTGGAGGACGGTCACCAGGGTATCTGCGCCGGTGGCAAGGAGGGTGCCGATAAGCTGAGCGACGACGAGCTCGCTCAAGCCGTGGCCACGCCGACCGAGCACCGCATCTTCTTTGTGGTCGAGGGCCTGCGCCGTGGCTGGGACATCGCTCGCATCCATGCCACCTGCGGCATCGACCCGTGGTACCTCAACCGCATCAACGACATGGTGCAGGTCCAGGAGAGCATCCGCGGCCTGCGTGTGGAGGATATCGACGCCGACGCGATGCGCCTGCTCAAGCAGTACGGCACGAGCGACGCCGAGATCGCCGCGCTGACCGGCTCGGACGAGCGCTTTGTGCGCGCCTATCGCAAGGGTCTGGGCGTGGTTCCCAGCATGAAGACGGTCGATACCTGCGCTGCGGAGTTCTCGAGCGCCACGGAATATCACTACAAGACGTACGAGAACATCTACCGCACGAGCCCGGATGCCAAGAAGTGCGTAGCTCCCGACGAGACCACGCCGGCGGACAAGCCCAAGGCGATGATCCTGGGCGCCGGCCCCAACCGCATTGGCCAGGGTATCGAGTTCGACTACTGCTGTGTGCATGCGAGCTATGCACTGGCGGCCCGTGGTTTTGAGACCATCATGGTCAACTGCAATCCCGAGACCGTCTCGACCGACTATGACACGTCCGACCGCCTGTACTTTGAGCCGCTCACCTACGAGGACGTCATGGACGTTATCGACGTTGAGCGCCCCGATGGCGTCGTGGTGACGCTTGGCGGCCAGACCCCGCTTAAGCTGGCGCGCATGCTCGAGGAGAGCGGCGTGAACATCATGGGCACCAAGCCCGATGCCATCGACTTTGCCGAGGACCGCGAGCGCTTCGCCGCTCTGCTCGACAAGCTGGGCATCATGTACCCGCCGGCGGGCCAGGCCACCTCGTTTGAGGAGGCCGAGGTCGTAGCCGCGCATATTGGCTACCCGCTGCTGGTGCGTCCGAGCTACGTGCTGGGCGGCCGCGGCATGATGATCGCCTACGATGCCGAGCATCTGCGCGATTACATGGCCGAGGCTGCGCGCATTAGCCCCGACTACCCGGTGTATCTGGATCGCTTCTTGGAGGGTGCGATCGAGTCAGATGTCGACGCCCTGTGCGATGGCGAAGAGGTCTACATCGGCGGCATTCTGGAGCATATCGAGGAGGCCGGTATTCACTCCGGCGACTCCGCGACCTGCATTCCGCCGTTCAGCTTTAGCGAGAGCCTGCAGGCGAAGCTTCGCGAGACCACGCGCCGCATCGCGATGGCGCTGGGAGTCCGCGGCCTGGTCAACGTGCAGTACGCCATCAAGGGCGAGACCGTCTACGTGATCGAGGCCAACCCGCGCGCGAGCCGCACCGTGCCGTTTATCTCCAAGGCCACCGGCGTGCCGCTGGCCAAGTGCGCGGCGCGTATCATGGCAGGCGATTCCATCGCGAGCCTGGGCCTGCCGAGCGACGAGCGTCAGCTCGATTGGTTCTGCATGAAGGAAGCCGTTATGCCCTGGGGCCGTTTCCCGGGTGCCGACGTTATCCTGGGGCCCGAGATGAAGTCGACGGGCGAGGTCATGGGTATCGCCAAGAGCTATCCCGAGGCATACGCCAAGACGCAGCTGGCGATCGACTACAAGCTGCCCGATCCGAGCTGCGGCAAGGTGTTCATCAGCGTATGCGACCGCGACAAGCGTCATATCCTTTCGGTCGCGCGTATCCTGCGCTACCTGGGCTTTGACATCTGCTCCACCGAGGGTACGGCGCGCGTGCTGCGCGGCGGCAACGTGACGTGCGAAGTCGTGGAGAAGATCAGCGGCCCGCACGACGGCGAGCGTCCCAACATCGGCGACCTCATCGCCGATGGCGAGATTGCGGTAATCATCAACACGCCGTACGGTCCGGGCTCGCGTGGCGATGGCTACCTGCTACGTACCGAGGCCGTGCGTCGCGGCGTGACCTGCGTGACGGCGATGTCTGCCGCCAACACCTACGTGAGCGCCATCGAGGCGGTGCGCGAGGACCAGCAGGGTCACGGCAGCGCCAACGACATGGGCATGGACGTCATCGCCCTGCAGGACCTGCCGCAGCACACGGTGTAGTTGACCTGTCCGGCCGGGGCGGGAGGGGCCGAGATTTCCTCCTTTCGCTCCGGCTGCAAGCAGAGTCGTTCAGGAGGAAACTCGGCCCCTCCCGCCCCGGCCTACGGTGACTCGGTTGCATCGTGTGCTGCCGAAGGGGCTTTGCGCGATGACTGGGGATGAATAAAAAGTGAGTGTGGGCTCTGTCGTTCATTCGGACGACAGAGCCCACATTTTGTATGGGGCCTTCAGGTGAATTGCAATCATATGAAGGCCTTTTACCAAGGGAGAGATATGTCTTTGGACAGTTAGTTCAGATTTGTATTTCTCAAAGAGCAGAAGTCGGTTAATTTAGGCTCAATTGAACTGTTTTCGCTTTCCTAATGAGGCAGATATGCTTACTCAAGGGCGGAAAAGGCTTATCGCTGGGTCCCAGTGACTCAAAAACCGAGATGATTAAGCAAAAGCCACTGCCAAAAAAATACAAATCTGAACTAACTGCCCACCACCCTCTGTCAACCTTTCTATTCAAACCAAATCAGCCAACGTATGTCATAGCAATCCCCGGTAGGTCGCAGGGTGGCGGCTGAGCCTTTTCTTCGGGAAACTTCGCGAAGTCCAGTTCCCGAGGGAAAGGTATGGTCTGTGTAATACCAGATAAACAGTACATTTTTGCTTAATTGATATTTGGGAGAAGAACCAATTGGTGTGGCTTATTAAGCCCACTTTGCCATTGACGCTCATTTTAATACCGCTGGGAGAATTCCGAACTTGGTTGCGCAACTGCTCCTGTATGCGGATTCAACCTAATAGGTGGATATCTGGTTACTACCAGTTGACCACTTGGTAACGGGTGGGCCCACTGCACGGAATGTACCGAACACCCCTCCCGTTTGATGCGTGCGCCATGCTGCAGGGCGTGCGTCCGCGACACTTCCGCATGTCGGAGGAAAGGAGTCCAGGTGTGTAGGAATTCCATTTTTACGAAACGGTGGGTGAAGGGAAGCGCGGTCCTCGTTGCCACTGCAGCGACGCTTGTGTTTGCCAATCCCCAGCAGGCGATTGCCACGCCACTCAAGGGTGTCGACTCAGCGACCGTGTCTCAGTCTGCCTCGAACGTCGTCGACATCGATTTCGCTGACGGCATCAAGGGCCGTATTACGTTCCTCGAGGACGGTATTTTCCGTTATAACGTCGACCCCAAGGGTGAGTTTTCCGAGTACGCCACGCCGCGCAGTAAGTCCCACACGGCTAAGATCCAGGCTCAGCCCGATACCTCGGACACCTACAGCAAGCCGAGTGCGACGGTTGCCGACAAGGGCGACACTATCGAGATCACCGGCGGAAAGGCGACCGTGATCCTGGACAAGGCGACTGGCAAGATGAGTATCAAGTCAGGCGACCGTGGCGTGGTTTCTGAGTCTGCGCCCCTCGACCTTGATAAGAAGGGTACCGTCCAGACGCTCGCCAAGGAGAAGTCCGAGAACTTCTTTGGCGGCGGCACCCAGAACGGCCGCTTCCTGCACACCAACCAGACCATCGCCATCTCCAACACTAACAACTGGACCGATGGCGGCGTTGCCTCGCCCAACCCGTTCTATTGGACGAGCGACGGCTACGGCGTGCTCCGAAACACGTTTGCAGAGGGTTCCTACGACTTCGGTTCCACGGACTCATCGACGGTCACGACTTTGCACAGCGAGAATGAGTTTGATGCCTATTACTTCGTGGCGACCAACGAGGGCGCCTCGAACGTGGCAACCGAGATGCTGCAGGACTACTACAAGGTGACCGGCAATCCGGTGCTGCTGCCCGAGTACGGTTTCTACCTGGGTCATCTTAATGCCTATAACCGTGATGGCTGGTCAACGACCTCGGGTCAAAAGAAGTGGGAGACCAAGGGCAGCAAGTCCTCGAGTGAGAAGGGCGACGTTAAATACGAGTCCGGCATGTCGACGGGCTACAAGCTCGACGGCACGCTTGCGGCCGAGACGCTCAACGGTGAGGGCCCTACGGTTGATACCGAGAACATGAAGGCGACCGATTTCGACCGCCAGTTCTCCGCCCGGCAGGTTATCGATGACTACGAGGACAACGACATGCCGCTCGGCTGGTTCCTGCCGAACGACGGTTACGGTGCTGGCTACGGCCAGAACGGTTACTACCTGTCTCTTATACACATCTC
>CABSMN010000074.1 GCA_902478765.1 uncultured Collinsella sp. | reverse complement strand
TCTGACTACGAATCAGAACGTCATAGGTTCGAATCCTATACGCCGCACCAATTGATTTTGAAAGCCTCCGGCAACGGAGGCTTTTTTATATGGCGATACAGCTGAGTGACGGGCTTTGAATGCCGACCGATCCAAGCCGCCCCAAATTGCCTCAAATGAGTAAAAATCCAATTCGATAACTTTTTTCGAAAAAATGCTTGACCATTATTCAGTCTATGTGCATAATAATCAACAAGTCGCGGCGTTACCTCAGCTGGATAGAGGGTCTGACTACGAATCAGAACGTCATAGGTTCGAATCCTATACGCCGCACCAATTGAACTTGAAGCCTCCGGCAACGGAGGCTTTTCTTTTAGGCAGACACCGCATGGATTCGAACCTCGGTCGAGGCGCGAGCGTAAGGAAAACGCGGAGCGTTTTTAGCGAGCGGGCGAGGACGCCGGCAGGCGGCCGAAGCCGGTGCGGATCCGCGGAGCGGATACGCGGAATCCTATACGCCGCACCAATTGAACTTGAAGCCTCCGTCAACGGGGGCTTTTCTTTTAGGCAGACACCGCATGGATTCGAACCTCGGCCGAGGCGCGGGCGGCTTAATCGGTGCTTCGTAAAATATTTCAAATTGTTGCTTGACCCATCGAGGGGTCACGTGCATAATAATCCGTGCGTTGCGGCGTTACCTCAGCTGGATAGAGGGTCTGACTACGAATCAGAACGTCATAGGTTCGAATCCTATACGCCGCACCAATTGAAATTGAAAGCCTCCGGCAACGGGGGCTTTTCTTTTAGGTAAATACCGCATGGATTCGAACCTCGGTCAAAGGGACCATTTCTTATCGACTCGTGTAAGATTTCGAGTAGATGCCGCGCTCCATCCGCGGCCACTTCTCCTACAGACGACCGATCAGGGTGATATTTCGTGGCAGAGCGTCCGACTTATAAGCTCAAGTTTCTCGATCCCAAGAAGCGCTTTCCGGCGATGCCCGAGCAGCCCGCGGGTCGCTCGTATGGCGTTGTCTGGAAACTCTTTGGCGACGATCCGCACGAATCATGCTATGCCGTTGAATTCGTCGGCAAGAGCCATGTGTCACTTTTAGGCTACGTGAGCGTTTCGGGCGAAGTGTACAAGGTGGACCGTCCCGTTAGCGAGGCGCCGTTGCCCGATGATCCCGATATGCAACTGGTTCTTGATGAGTCCGACTCCAGCATTGGCGAGATTGCGGTAAGGGGCGCCGATGGGACGATGCGTCTCCGGGCGCGGGTCATCGGCTCTCCAAAAGGCCTCATGCGCGAGCAGTCCGACCGCGAGACATGGAATTCGGCCCGCAGTCTCCCTTACGGTGAGTTCATGGCATCTATGTTCTTGCGCTACGTGATATTCGCCGATTCCGAAAATGCTATCGCGAGCACGTCAAACACCGATAGGCTCGACGAGAGCACGCACAATGTCGTCGACAAGATTAAGCTCGTCAAGCTGCCCGAGCCGGTCGAAGTGTTTCTGGGCTTTGATTCGACGCCACTTCCCGATGCCATCGAGACGCTGCTCTACCGCATTGACCATAAGGACAATCCGAGCGGCATCGAGCGTTATGCCGCGGCCCTGATGGGTGAAGTCAATCTGCCTCGCCTGCGCACCATAGCGGCAAAGACTGAAATGAACTTGGCCCGTATCGATCGCTCGAAGCTTTTCTATCTAAATTTCGATCGCAGCCTGTTAGATCAAGATGAGATCGACACCTTGCTTGCCATTGAGTGTCGCCTGAACCGCCTCTCCGGCATCCTTGAGCGCATCGGGGCCGGATTGGTCCCCGCAGCCTCGTCGCCGAGCCTTGAGGGCTGTGCGCTCTTTGACTCGTGGCATATCGCTAAAACGACCAACGATGTCCCCCGGTTGCTCGAAACGCTGTCGAGCGACAACCCGTGGGCCAAGTCGGGGACGGTTGCGTGCCAGCCGGGTGGCGAGTGGGACGTGCGCACTCGCTTTGCGCGAATTGTCGAGGCGCTTAACGTGGTCACACGGCTTGACTATACCTATCGAGTGAACGTTGCCGAGGGGATTATGCTCGTCCAGTTTGGGCGCTCTGTCGTTGATGCCATGCCGCAACGTGAATACGACGCTCAGGATGACGCCTGGCGCGAGCTGGACGAGGGTGTGCGCGAGATCTGGGCCGCGGAGCACGACGCGCGCGTAGCGCTTACGCTTGCGGCGGCTTGCTTTGCCGCGGGTGCCTGCATCACGCGCTGCTACGTGCAGATTGAGGCTCCCGACGATGAGCGGGATGTGCGCATCGTTGCAACGTATTCCTTTGCCCGTGCCGAGTATCTTGCCGATTGTGTTCCCGTCGCCAAGGATCTTGAGAGCATGGATATGGACGATATGCCGTGCAAGCGCATGCTTGAGGCATATGAGGCGACCACGCCGGATATGATTGAGCCAGCGGAGGTTCACGCTCGCCCGCGTGACGACCATCGTCCGCTGCCGCCGGCGTTGCGCGACCTGCTGCTTGCCGATACGGCTGACGAGTTGGAAGTCATGGAAGAGGATGGCGACCCGTACGTGGCGCGCGTCGTTGAATTGCGCGAGCAGGCCAAGGTCGACCGCGCAGGTGCGTTTGAGGGCTTTTCTCGTTTGGCCGAGGAGCTGGAGGCCAAGTGTGCCGTTGCCGAGCTCTTGGCAACGGGGCCGGTCCAAACGCAGTTCTGCGACAACCAGTTGGTACGCATGGTGCTGCCGGTGATGGAGGAGGATCGCTCCGTGCGCATTCTGCGCGCGCCCGATGCACTGTACTTTGCCCAGCACGAGATTTGCAGCTTTTACGCCGAGCAGGAAGATTTTGAGCGCGCTCTGCCCGAGGTACGTCGCCTTTACGATTTGGCGCGTTCGTCTATGCAATCGCATTTTGCGCTGATTAACGTGCTGGCGCGTCTGGAGCGTTTTGACGAGGTTATCGAGGTGGCCCGTCACGGTTTGCGCATCGCGAGCGATCGTCCCTCGATCGGCTACCTGTTTTACCGTTTGGCATTTGCGTACTGGAACTGCGATCAGCTCGAGCTGGCGCTGGCGTGCTACCGCCTCGTGCCGCGCGGCGAAGAGTCGGGCAGCAGCGCACTGGAGGAAATGCAGGGCCTCATGAACGAGATGGGCGTCAATGAGCCTCCGACGTTCGATGATGCGGTCGAGACCATCCGCAAGGCGGGGCTCGAGTTGCCGCCGGTGCCCGCCGTGACCAATCAGCTGGCAGATGCTGCCGTGCAACTCGTCGATAACGGCTTCTTCTTCCTGGCGCGCGGCTGTATCTTCCAAATGTGGCGTACCATGGGCAACGACGAGCTCGGCTCCCTCAACCGCTCGCTGGGGTAGGGGCGGCATAGAGGGGCTGCGCCGTGCTATTTGTTTCGGCGCGGGCGAGAGGACCCGACAGGCTCGGTAAGGCATAAAGCCGCCGAGCCTGCTAAAACTGTTAAACTCTGCTAAAGTTGCTAAACTTTGTTAAAGTTGTTAAAACTAGCAGAGGAGGGCGAATGTCTAAAGCTATTAATCCTTTTAAGCCAACGGCGGGAATGAATCCGCCTGAGCTTATCGGACGCGACGCTGTTTTGGATGACTTTGCCGAGGCTCTGGAGAACGGTCCCGGCGCCCCCGATCGGCTCATGCGCATCTCAGGCGTCCGTGGTACAGGTAAAACGGTGCTCCTTAACGCATTGGGTGATCTTGCACGCAAAAAAGGATTCGAAGTCGTTGACGTCGCCTCAAATACCGGTTTTTGCAATAGAATTCTCGAGGCTCTGCAACGAAATGTTCGTCTTGAATCAATGTCGATTTCTCCGTCGATTCTAGGAGTCAGCCTTGGCTCCGTGGAGGTGTCGAAGTCGGCGTCCCATCTGGGCGAGGCGATGTACGAAGCCGCGAAGCGCGGCGGCTTGCTCATTACGCTCGATGAGATTCAGGACGCCTCAACTGAGGAAATGCGCGAGCTGGGCAATGAAATGCAGCTCTTGATTCGCCAAGGGGCGAATGTTGCGTTCGCTTTCGCCGGGTTGCCAACATCGGTAGATGGCGTGGTGGTGGATGATACGTTGACATTCCTTCAGCGAGCTAAGCATATTGAACTTACTCGGCTTTCCGATTTTGAAGTCGGCGGATCGTTTGAGGATACGATGAGACGTGCGGGCAAGGAGCTCGACGAAGGCGTTGCTGAGCTTTTGACAAAGGCTTCGGCGGGCTATCCCTTTATGGTCCAGTTGGTCGGATATTACGCTTGGCAGGTTGCTGCGCGCAGCGGGGCGGAGAGCGTGGACGAAGAGGCAGCTCGCAAGGGTATCCAGGCGGCTCTTGATAGTTTTAATGCTATGGTGATTGCCCCTGCGCTGCGCAGGGTGTCGGAGCGGCAACTTCAGTATCTCGCGGCGATGGCGCAATGTGAGGGCGATGAGATTGCGAACGGCGATATCGCCAAAAAGATGGGCCTGCCGGCGAACAAAGTCGGGTCGTATCGCAAGCGCCTGATCGATGCGGGGTTGATTGAGCCTGCAGGCTACGGCTGTGTTTCGTTTGCAATTCCGTACATGCGCGAATATCTATTAGAGGCTGTCCGTGAGGGCTAAAAAATAGGAGCCTTCGCTGCTGCTGGGGGTGTCCTCGTATCTATGTCTCAATCTGTAACATCTGGACCAAGATTTAGCCCGCAACTGTTACAGATTGAGACTTTGGTCAAAGGGGCTGCTCGTTTGTCTAAATCTGTAACATCTGGACCCAGTTTTGTCCTGTAACTGTTACAGATTGAGATAATGGGTTGAGATGCGTGCAGGCAAAAAGGAATCGCCTCAAAATTCCCCCTTGCCCATCCTCGACTGTTTGGTTACTATAGAACGGCTGTTACGGAGAGCTGACCGAGAGGCCGAAGGTGCTCGCCTGCTAAGCGAGTATGCCCCAAAAGGGCATCTGGGGTTCGAATCCCCAGCTCTCCGCCAGTTTAGATTTAAAGAAGGGTCCCATTTGGGGCCCTTTTTTATTCAGGAGATCGTTAGCTGGGGATTCGAACCCGAGAGGGCACGGGCGTTAAGCAAACGCGAAAGCGTTTGTAGCCCGTGGGCGAAAAGCCGCCAGGCTTTGAAGCCGGAGGGCATGCGAAGCATGCCCGGACATCCCCAGCTCTCCGCCAGTAAGACTTTAAAGAAGGGTTCCATTTGGGGCCCTTTTTTATTTAGGAGAATGTTAGCTGGGGATTCGAACCCCAAAAAAGGAGGCATCCTTTCGGACACCTCCTTTCAGCGAGCGTTTTATTTCTCTGGCCCCTATACCTCGGGCGCCTTGGCTACGGTTTCGCTTTCGGCCGTGAGCGGACGGTTGTCGATGCGGCGGCCAAGGCGGTCAAGCTTTACAAGCAGCCACTCGATGGGATTCGGCCCTGCGCCTTCCTCGTCGGCAACCAAATCCATGACGGCAATCTTGGCGCCGTCCTGCTTGAGCGTGACGCTGCCCACCTTGTCACCCACGTGCACTGTGCCCGAAAGGTCGTCGTAGGTAACCTTCTCGGTCACCTCTCCGGCAAGTGAAAAGACGGTCGCCTGCGCCGTGGGGTCGGCAAGCGTGGCGTCGATTGTCTTATCCGTCCAGTCGGTCTGGCTAATGCGTGCCATGAGCGGGTTGCCGTTGGTGGTCTTTTCCTGCGTGTTGGCGATCGCGACCGTTACCTTGTGGCCGTAGTACCAGTTGGCAAGTGTGGCAGTATCGGTAAAGCGCTGGTCGGTGGTGGTGGAGTTCAAAACGACAGTGTAGACTTCATCGCCATCGCGGTTGTAGGCTCCCGCAAAGCAATAGCCGGCATCGTCGGTCGTGCCGGTCTTGCCGCCGATGTTGCCATCCTGACCCAGCAGATAGTTATGCGTATCCATGGAATGCGAATGGTCGGAGCCGTCGGCACCTGTGACCTCAATCCAAGAATCCTCGCTCGCCACGACCTCGCGGATTGTGTCGTTCTTCATGGCTTCCTGCATCATCAGCGCCACGTCGTGTGCAGTCGAGTGCATGTCGCCGGCCCATTCATCAAAGTCCAGACCATGCGGGTTCTCAAAGACCGTGCCGGTGCAGCCGAGCTCTTTGGCACGCTCGTTCATGGCCTTAACAAACGTCGCCTCGGCGTCCTTGGTCTTGGGGTCGATCTTCTTGCCCACATATTCGGCGAGAACGATGGCAGCGTCGTTGCCCGAGGGAATCATCAAGCCGCGCAGGGCCTGCTCCACGGTGAGCTCGTCGCCTTCGAGCAAGCCGGCGGTCGAGTTGCCTACGGTGGCCGCGGCGTTGCTCACCGTCCCCTTCTCGTCCATCTTGCAGTTCTCGACAGTCAGGAT
>CABSMN010000073.1 GCA_902478765.1 uncultured Collinsella sp. | reverse complement strand
CGCGCCCCGCGCTATACTCGTCCGCATGGACATCAACGCACGCAACATAGCAACAACCGCCGCCGACGCGCCAACGACGCCGGCCGCTCCCGCGCCCATCGTGGGGCGCTTCGCCCCGTCGCCCTCGGGCCGTATGCACCTGGGCAACGTGTTCAGCTGCCTGTGCGCATGGCTTTCGGCCCGCAGCCAGGGCGGCAGCATCGTGTTACGCATTGAGGACCTGGACGATCGCTGCAAGCGCCCGGAACTTGCCGCCCAATTGATTGACGACCTGGCCTGGCTGGGGCTGGAGTGGGACGAAGGCCCCTA
The DNA here is from genome assembly GCA_902478765.1 of uncultured Collinsella sp. GTDB lineage: Bacteria > Actinomycetota > Coriobacteriia > Coriobacteriales > Coriobacteriaceae > Collinsella. The sequence goes on along the minus strand of CABSMN010000073.1, from coordinate 6,053 downwards.
CTACCAGCACGACCGCCTAGACCTGTACGAGAGCGCCTTGCGCCGGCTGAAAGACGCCGGCCTCACCTATCCCTGCTTTTGCACACGCGCCGAGCTCCACGCCGCGAGTGCACCGCACGCGAGCGACGGCACGCCCATCTACCGTGGCGCCTGCCGAAGTCTTTCGGCCGAGGAGGTGGCCCGCCGCAGCGCCCTGCGCGCCCCGGCCACACGTCTGCGCGTGCCCACCGTCGACGACCTCGCAGACGACGTGATCGAATTTGTGGATCGCACGTACGGCGCCCAATGCGAGGCGCTCGCCACCGAGTGCGGCGACTTTTTGGTCCGCCGCAGCGACGGCGTGTTTGCCTATCAGCTAGCCGTGGTGGTCGACGACGCCGCCATGGGCGTCACCGAGGTCGTGCGCGGATGCGACCTGCTGGGGTCCACGCCGCGCCAGATCTATCTGCAGCACCTGTTGGGACTGCCCACGCCGCACTACGCGCATATTCCGCTGCTCATGGCACCGGACGGCCGCCGCCTTTCCAAACGAGACCGCGATCTGGACCTGGGCGAACTCCGCGCCCGCTTTGGCACGCCCGAAGCGCTGCTGGGCTGGCTCGCCGGGCAAACGGGCATCGCGCCGGACACCACGCCGCGCTCTGCCGAGCAGCTGGTCGAGCATTTTAGCTGGGATGTTATCCGCAAGCACAGGGAGAACATCACCGTAACGGCTGAGTAATCAGGCACCCCACCCCTACGCAACATCCCAGGGCTGGAGTTCATCGCCCAGGCGAACGATGCAGTCGTAGAGCACGGTGTGGCGCTCGGCTGGGTTGGCATCCCGATGAAAATGCCCGTAGTACCAGCGTTTGTAGTCCAAGCGGTCTTCCAGCTCATCGAAAAACGCCGTAAGCCGATCAACGGCGGGGAAATTCCAGCCAGGTGCCGGATAGAGCGTGGGCGAGAGCATGCGTGTGGAACAGGTGTGAGTGATCACGTAGTCGACCTTCCAGCCCACGCTGTCGAGCTTTGTCCGCGCCTCCTCAAAGTTGCGCTCGTCCGGCAGTTCCTGCGGCCACCAGCTGGAATACGGAATGCGGTATTCCTTGTCCACGCTCGTGGCGCCGCCCATGGTAAAGACCGTTGAGCCGTCGAGCTCAAAAACCTCGCCGCGCGTCAGGCGCCGTATGGGCGAAGTATCCGACAGGCGCTGCGTCAGCCCACCGTGCCACAACTCCATGGGTCGCTCCGTCCAGTGATCGAAACGCTCGTGGTTGCCGTCGACGAACAGCACGGTATAGGGGCGCGACTCCAGCCAAGCGATGTCGGCGCACTCCTCGGCAGAGAAATCCCACGGAAAGCCAAAGTCGCCCGCGATAATCAGGTAGTCGTCGCTCGTCAGGCTATCCCCAAGATCCCAATCGCGCAACTTTTGCATGTCGATGCCACCGTGAACATCGCCCGTCACATAGACCGTCATCGGATCACCACTTCCCTCTTATAGGCTTCGAGATCGTGCTCAACCTGCTCGTCGTCCGTGACGTTGACCCACCACGGCCATTTAACGCAACACACCGGCTCGTCTACCTGCGCAAACCATAACTTGAGCTCCTCTAGGCTCACCGGGGCGTAGCCGTTGGCGTCCACGCCCACGTCATAGCGCAGCAGCCCCTGCCGAAGGTTGAACTTGTTGTACGCGCCGCCGCAACTGTGGATATGCCCGTGCAAATGCCAGCTGCCGTGCGACATGCCCTGCCAGTCGACCATGGGATAGTGGCTCAGCACGATTTTTTGACGGTCGATCTTGAGCACGCAAATGGGCGCCTCGACAATAAAAGCATCCGCCACCGCAGGCTGCGTCCAGTCTTTGTCGTGGTTGCCGGGCAGCAGATGGACACGCTTGCAGACAATGCTTTTGCGCAGCTCGTAGGCATCTTGAACCGTCATCTTAAAGCTAAAGTCGCCCAAGATGTAGAGCTCGTCATCCGCAGCGACCTTGCTATTAATGCTAGCGACCATGGCGTCGTTCATCTGCCCAACAGTCGACCAAGGCCTGTCGGCGAGCCGCAGCATGTTCTCGTGCCCAAAGTGGGTATCGCTGGTAAACCAGATCATGGGGATCTCCTAACGCTCTTGCTCGGAATAGCCGCTCGTCGTCTTGCCAAATCCGTCGGTGCACCGCGCTTCGATTGGCACGATGTCTTGGTAGATAAGGCGATGCCTGTCATCGCGCCATTCATCGTCATGGTAATGGCCAAAGAACCAGGTACGGTAGTCGAGCCGGTCGTCGAGCTCACCCAAAAAGGCCTGCAGCGAATCGTCGTAGAACTCACGATTGCACTCCATGCACAGCTCGTCCGCCAAATCGACCGGCGCCTCGTGAGTCACAACATAGTCGACCTTCCAACCCACGCGATCGAGCGAGGCGCGGCAATGGTTCATCTCGCCCTCACTCGGTATTTCCTCGGGCCACCAAGTCTTCCCCTCCTGGCGCCACTGTCTGTCATGGCTCGCGGCGCCGCCCATGGCGAGCACCGTGCTCCCCGCAATGTCGAACACCTCGCCGCGCATCAGATGCAGCACGTGCGGGCGAGCCTCGTGAACGAGACCCCCATTCCACTCTCGCATCGGCAACCCCGCCAGCAGATGATGGTTCTCGTGATTGCCGTCGACAAAACACGTGGTCCAGGGCTTGGACTCAAACCAGTCGAGCCAGTATTTGTCGGTGTTCGAGCCGCTCCATATAAAGCCAAAGTCGCCAGCAACGATTACCACGTCATCGCGCGTCAACGTTCGGCCCAATGGCCAAGCGCGCGATGAGAAGCGGCTCGCCCCATACTCGGCAATACCGTGAACGTCTCCGGTAACGAAAATGGACATCAAGCAACACCTCCGCGCTGCACGGCTCTGAACAAATCGATGGCAGAAATTGCAGACCGGCACCGGCATCTGCATCTCTTAGGGCTTACCCCTCGTTCTTCCATCCAAACGGGTCAAGCACCCAAATAATCAAATCGAGCACACCGCCGGTCATCATGGCGCCGGCAAGGGCCATGCAAACGTGCAGGGAGCTGGCACTTCGGAGCACGTCGAACGGCCCCAGAACAGCCAGCAGCGCAACCGCTGCGCCGGCGAGACACAACGCGAGGCACGGCCCCGCGTCCTTGACGCACCTCTTTGCGAGATGCTTGGTGTTGTCACTCATCGATATCGAACTCCTTAGAGGGTTGTTGTTCAGGTACATGCGGTCGCGACAGAACAGGGCGGCAGATTAAGTGTCACATGCCGTGCGGACACATTTTTAGGCCCGCGTGTCCGCAGGGGCCCATGTCCTTGCAGGGCGCCCCGAAGGAAGGTCTAAACCACTGGTGGGCAACAGACTGGGCAGGGTGTCTTGCCTCGTTTGAGCGCGGTCGCTAATGGCACGCTTGTTTTAACGGCGTTTTGAGGAAGGCTTTTGCATCCCGCAGAGCGGTGATAGATCTTGCCGCTCTTGGTGAGAATTACCTTGATTATTGAGTCATCCACGCCACATTGCCCCATCGGCGCAGTCATCTCTTGACGAGCTGTCGCAGGTTCTCGGGACTCGCTTCTCGAAAAATCAGAAACGCGGAATCGATTGATGTAGCTGTCGAAACACCCATCGAACAGTAATCCCGTTGCCAGGCCCGCCATGAACCCACAGGCGATCGCGGCCTCTCCTCTAATTTGCATAGGTCCCTCCTTAATCAATCTCGAAGGTGAAAGTGGCGCGCACCGCAGAGCCCATGCCCCAGCGGTGCGCGCCGAAAACAGCGAGCTTCCCCTGTCCCTAGTGGATTAGCTGACGGCGCTTATCGGACAGAAAGACACCAGCAGCCACCAGGACAGTGCCACCGATCACGAAAGTCTCGCCCAGCAGCTCGGACGCATCGCCCGTGACGGGCATCGCCGTCTGCTGCGTCGCAATCTCGGTCTTTTCCACCGTATGTTTGGCCTGGTACGTCACCTGGGTGACGGGCTGGGCCTGCTCGCCATTCCCGCGATCGGCGGCCTCTTGGCGAGCGATCTCGGCGTTGAGCTCGGCAATAGCCTGGTCGAGCCCTGCCTTGGCGGCGGTGTAGCTGGCAAGCGCCTCCAGGCATGCCGGCGCCACGGCATCCGTCGCTGCCGCGGCGGCATCGAGCTCGGCCTTGGCGGTCGCGGCGCGCTCGGCGGCATCGTGGGCCGCAGCGATCTTGGCGTTGAGCGCCTCGTCTGCATCGTCAACGTTGCCGTTGGCGATGGCTTCGGCAAGATTGATCCTGCGCAGGCGGGTGACCGCGGCGGCAGAGGCGTCGCAGGCGGCAGCCGCACCCGTCACGGCATCGTCTGCCTCCACCACGTCGTACTCGGCATCGCTCACGGCCATCGCCGCAGCATCGAGTGCGGCATCGGCAGCGGCTTTGTCCTCAGTAGCCTTGGCAAGTGATGCCGCGGCATTCTTAAGCCGAGAGACGCGGACGGCAGCTGCATCGGACTTTGCCTGAGCCGTTGCCACGGCGGCATCGGCATCGCTCGCAGCCTGCTGGGCCATATCGAGCTCCGTCTGAGCGGCAGCAGCATCGATATCTGCCTGATTTGCATCGCCTTGGGCAACAGCAAGTTCAGCCTCTACCTCGCGCTGGGCGATACGAGCGTCTTCGAGTGCAGCCGATGCCGCATCAAACGCACGCTGGGCAGCAGCGATATCGGCTGAGTACGCCGCCAGCTCATCCTGGGCAGCGGCAAGCGCATCCTGCTTGTCGCCAACACCGGCACGAGCGGTGTCCAACGCGCGCTTGGCAGCAGCAACCTTGTTCTTGGCAATGTCGAGCTCGCCGGACTTTGCAGCCACGACGTTCTGCGCCGCCGCAACAGCGGCGTTCGCGGCGCTCAAATCGGCGCGGGCATCGCTGACGGCACGCGCGGCGGCGTCGGCTGCAGCCTGCTTTTGCTCCGCGGCAGCCTGGGCCTCCGAGACCTTGACAGCCGCGGCATCGACGTCAGCGGCAGCGCGCTCAACCTGAGCCTGCTTTGCTGCAACGGCCTGCGATGCCGCATTCGCCTTGTTGGCGGCATCGTCGGCAACGCCCTGCGCCGCAGCAAGCTCCCTGCGTGCCGCATCCACGCCCTGCTCGGGATTTGCCAGAGAGCCACACCACGCGTTCAATGCAGTCTCATACTCAGCAACCGTCATCGGATTGTCGTTATACGGCTTATACCATTGACCAGACATGGTGAATGTCTGCGCCTGCGTGCTCCACCTGTTCATCGTCCCACGCGTGCAAACGCCCATGCCCGTCACGGTGTAATAGGGGTTGATCACGTTGATGTAATGGCCGACGGAGCCCATCGATCCATAGCGCTGCAGTACGTAGGCGTCGATCTTATCCTCGTTTGCCATATAGAAATCGTAAGCGGCCTTTCCCGTAAGACCCGTCGCGCCCAGCGAGGCGGCGGCAGCGTCAAAGTAGGCTTTCTCCTCCGTAACCCACTGCTTAAACGGGTCACTTCCATAATTCCACGCCACATTCTCGCCCACGTTAAACTGCTGGGCATGCGCGACCTCCGTATCGGAGAAGTTCGCATCGGCAATGGCGGTCGCCATCATGGCATACGTCACCTTGAGCTCGCCCAGGCCAACGCTTGCGCGATACTCGTTGCACGCCTTGAGCCACACGATCGCCTGCTTCATATTGGTCAAGCTCGTCGCGTCGACCTCCTCGCCCACCTTGTTGTAGCTAGCGAGTTTGCAGTTGAGAATGAGGTTCGCCGCGTCGTCGGCAGCCACGCTCTTAAAGAACGCGATGGCGCCCTGGCGGTAGTTCTCCGCCGATGCGTTCGCCGCCGCCTGCGCGGCATCGAGCTTGGACTGAGCCTGGGCCACAACCCGATCGGCTTGCTGCTTTTGAGCCTTCGCCTGATCGAGCGCCTTATCGGCAGCGATCTTCTCGTCCTTAGCTGCCGAGAGCTTGGCCTGGGCATCGGCCAGTGCCGTGAGTGCAGAGGCATGATCGGTCTTGGCCTGTCTCTTATACACATCTCCGAGCCCACGAGACTACGCTGCATCT
>CABSMN010000072.1 GCA_902478765.1 uncultured Collinsella sp. | reverse complement strand
CGAGATGCAGCGTAGTCTCGTGGGCTCGGAGATGTGTATAAGAGACAGGGTCTTGACGGCCTTGGTCTCCTCGGCCTCTTCTTCGGCCAGGGTCTCGGCCTCCTGCTTGCACAGGACGTTGTCGTAGGCCTTGCAGAACGGGTAGTAGATCAAGAAGTCAACGACCAGCAGGACGACAACCAGGACCAGAGAGATCGGCTGGAAGTTGGTGTCGATGAAGGTGCCGATCGGTCCGGGGAGTGCCCACGGCATGGCATAGATAAAGCCGTTCATGCCCAAAAAGTCGATGAAGAACTTACCAATGAGGACGTTGGCCACGGGGGCAAACAGGAACGGGATCAGGAAGTACGGGTTGAGGATGATGGGCGCGGCGAACAGCAGCGGCTCGTTGACGGCGAACATCACGGGCACGACAGAGGCTTTGCCGACGGCCTTGAGCTGCTTGGAGCGCATAAAGAGCAGGAAGATGATCGGGACAATGAACGTGGCGCCGGTGCCGCCGAGTTCGCCGATGTAGTTACCGAAGTTTTCGGTCAGGGCGAGGGCGGGGTGACCGCCGGCCTGCAGCGTGGCGAGGTTGGTGGTGATGTTGCCAAACAGCGCGGCGTTGAGGGCAGGCTTAACGACCGAGGGGCCGTGGATGCCCATGAACCAGAACAGCGGGATCATGAACCAGATGAGGGCGAGGCCGGCGTAGGAATCGGCAGCGGCGAACAGCGGGCTCACCAGCGTGGAGATGACGTTGGCAAACGGGACGGCCAAGCAGGTGCGGCAGATAACGTCGATGACGGCGACAAACAGGATGGAGAAGCTGAAGGCGAAGATGTCGCGGAAGTTCTGGGCGATGGCGCCGGGGACTTCTTTGGGCAGCTTGATGGTGATGTCTCGCTTAATGCAGAAGGCATAGATGTTGACCGTGGCAAATGCGGCGACAAAGGAGCTCAGCAGGCCCTTGGTGCCCATGTTGTCGGTAAAGAACACCGAGACATCGGCGCCGTCGATCTTGGCACTCGTCTGGGTAACGGCCAAGATGAGCATAGCGCACATGGCGGCGACCATGGTGCTCGTGGCGTTGATAGCCTTGCCGGCAGGCATGCGGCGGTTCTTGGAGCCGGTCAGCGCGCTTGCGGTGGTGCCGGCGACCATGATGCCCACGACGCCCATCGTGAAGTTGTAAACCTTGTTGCAGAAGTTCACGACGTCGACGTTCCACCAGTCGGGCAGCGTAAAGCCGCCGACCGTGGCGACAACGCCCGGCAGGGTCGAAATAAGCAGGAAGACAGAAGAAGACAGGATGATGGGCATTGCTGCCAAAAAGCCGTCTTTAATGGCCTGAAGGTAGATGTTCTTAGAGACCTTGTCGAAGTACGGCTGACCTTTCTCCAAGAACTTAACGATCGATTCCATAGTTCACGCTCCTCTTTGCATGAAATCTTAATGGCATGGACGTTGAAAACCTATATGGTCTCCCGCTTGCTAAAAGCCCGGGTGCAGGCGGGGCCGGTCCCAGAGAGAGGGGAGCGGCTGGGTTTGTATCGCATAGGGCCGCTCCCTTCTCGGGGGAAAGCGAGGCGATGCGCTACTGCGCGTCCGCTATAGTGTCGGCGAGCTCCTTGTACCAGAGTGCCGACTGCTTGATGTAGCGTTTTTGCGTGTCGAAGTCGATGTAGAACAGGCCGTAGCGCTTGTTATAGCCATTGGCCCACGAGAACTGGTCCTGCAGGCTCCAGATAAAGTAGCCCTGGACGTCGACGCCCTCGGCGCGCGCCTGGAGCACCTTCTCCATGTGCTGGTCGACAAAGTCGATGCGCTCGGGATCGGCGACGATGCCGTTTGCGTCGGGCTCGGGGTCCTTGTGGCCCAGGCCGTTTTCGGTGATATAGATGACGGGGAGGTTGGGATAGGTGGCGCTGATGTGCTTGAGCGTGTCGTAGAGGCCTTGCGGGTAGATGAGCCAATCCCAGTCGGTGGTGGGGATACCCGGCATATCGACCTGCTGCCCGACGCCTTTAAACTTAAAGCACGAGGTGCCCTTGTCTCCGGTGCCGTTAAAGCTGTTGGTTGACTCGCCATCGTAGGCGGCGATAAACGCCGACTGATAGTAGTTGAGGCCGAACATATCGTTGCGGGGCGCCGCCTTGGCGAGCTCCTCCATGTCGCTGTCCTCAACCGTAAGCGTGGCGTTGTTGGCACGCAGAATCTCGTTGATGAGTGAGAGGGTGCGCGCGGAGTAGTGACCCAGGAAGGCGCCGTCCATGATGAAGTCGGTGTAGAAGGCGTTGTACAGGTCGGCGGCGTGCTGGTCGGCGGGCGAGTCGGTGGCAGGATATGCCGGCGTCAGGACGTTGACCATGCCAATGCGTCCGCCCAGGTGCTCGGTCTCGTCAAGATCCTTATACAGGTTGACGGCGCGGGCGTGGGCAACGAGCTCGTTGTGCTGGCTCTGGATGCCGCTCGTCACATCAAAGTGATGGTTGGGCGGGAAGTTGCCTTGGATGTATTGGGAGTGCGAGAGGCTGATGAGCTCGTTGATGGTGAACCAATTCTTGACCTCGCGGAACTCGCGGAAGCAGAACTCGGCATAGCGCACATAGGCGTCGACGGTCTTGCGGTTGAGCCAGTCGCCCTGGTTGAACAGGGCGGCGGGGGAGTCAAAGTGATGCAGGGACACATAGGGCTCGACGCCATACTTTTTGCAGCAGGCGAACAGCTCGTGGTAGTGCTTAACGCCCTCGGCGAGGGGTTCGGCATCGTCGCCGTTGGGGAAGATGCGGGTCCAGGCGATGGACACACGAATGGCGTTGAGTCCATGCTCGGCAGAAAGGCGGATATCCTCCTCGTAGCGGTTGTAGAAATCACTGGCCGGGTCGGGCAAAAAGCGACCCTGGGCGACAAGGTAATCGTCCCACATGGTCTTACCCTTGCCTGCCACCTTCGTGGAACCTTCCGTTTGGTACGCGGCGGTTGCGGCGCCCCAAACAAAGCCCTTCGGCAGCTGCTGTACGCGGTTTAGCAAAGACATATGCATACACCCTCTCGTCTCGCTGTTCGATATTGTGCGTTTGCGCTCAGGAGGCTCCCTGGTTAGCGTTCAGCGGTGAAAAAGCCCGATAAACACTATCTTAAAATGATTAGAACCAAAATGAGCACGTGAACATTTGACAATGAGCACGTTAACATCCGGCTGGGATGTATAGAAACAAAACAACTTCAAACAGCCGCGAACGGTTGTATTTGTTCGGTAAGCGGTTTTGATTGACAGAAGTTTTCATGTTGTGGTATATGGCTCGGGTATCATGAGCACGTTATCAATGTATGTACGATGCGCCATGGGCGCGGGGAATAGTTGGGAAGCAGGTTAGCGTGGAAGGCATGGATCAGCAGACAAGGAATGGTCGTTCGGCGAGCGCGGCAGAGGTTGCGGCGCTCGCTGGCGTGAGCCGCCAGACTGTGTCTCGCGTGGTCAACGGTATGCCCAACGTGACGGAAAAGACGCGCAAGCGTGTGCTGGCCGCCATGGAAGAGCTGGGCTTTCGTCCCAATTTTGCTGGAGCGGCGTTGCGCGGCGGGTCGTATCGTTCTATTGGCCTGTGCATGTACAACATCACACGTGTCGGTAACCTGGCGACGCTCGAGGGTATCATGCAAGCGGCGCGCGAGCACGATTTTGCCGTCACTATGATCGAGATGGGCGGCGACAAGCCCTATGCACTTGCCGATGCCTCGCGCCGCATGGTCGAGCGACCCGTCGACGGCATGATTCTCAACATGAACCGCATGGCTCCCGATTTTGAGGAGTTTGTTCCCCAGCCGGGAGTGCGAACGGTCATCCTGTCCATGTATGCGCATCCGCGCTGCACGACGATCGACTCCGACCAGTATGGTTCGTGCGAGCTGTTGACCAATTATCTGCTGGAACATGGTCACTCGAATATGCGGTTTGTGGCGGGTCCGGAAAACTCGATTTCCTCGCGTTTTCGTGAGGCCGGTTGGCGCGATACGCTGGGTCGTGCTCATGTCGATGCCGCTCCGATGCTGCGTGGCGATTGGAGTGCGGACAGTGGGTACGCCATGGGCGAGCGGATTGCGGCCGAGGTGCTTGCCGGCGGGTCGCAGGCGCCGACTGCCGTGCTTGCGGCAAATGACCAGATGGCGCTGGGCGTTATCGCCGCGCTCGAGAACGCGGGCCTGTCCGTGCCCGACGACGTGAGCGTGGTTGGTATCGACGACGCACTCGAGGGACTTGTTCCTCACAATCGGCTGACGACGCTGCGATTTGATTTGCGCGGTGTCGGTAAGCTTGCGTTTGAGGCGGCGATTGGAGAGAGCTCGTCTATCGAGGCGATTCATGTGCCGAGCACGCTGGTCGAACGCTCGACTGTTAGGGACATACGGGGTTAGGTCCTACTCCGTTTGTCTCGATCTGTAACAGGTAGACGGTCAAAAGTGGGCTACGTGTTACAGATTGAGATTTTTCAGAAAGGGCGATCCCGTTTGTCTCAATCTGTAACAGGTAGGGTCGAAATACTCGGCTAGATGTTACAGATTGAGACAAACGGACCCCGAACCGCCCAAAAAGGCCGGGGGTGGCGCGCCGTGTGACGTGCCACCCCCGGCTGAGAAATGGGGACAGGTTATGTGAACGGGGCAACCCCGCTACCAGCAAGCCGCTCGCCGCAGGCCGCTAGTCCAGACGACGGGTCTGCGCCACGTGCTTATACCAGTAGGCGCTTGCCTTGGGCGTGCGCTTCTGGGTTTCAAAGTCAACGTAGAAGAAGCCGTAACGCTTGTTGTAGCCATTGGTCCAGGAGAACTGGTCCTGCAGGCTCCACAGGAAGTAGCCGCCCACGTTGACGCCCACCTCCATGGCCTTGAGCAGCCAGCGCAGGTGCTGCTCGATGTAGTCAATGCGCGGCTGGTCGTCCACAAAGCCGTCCTTGTAGGGATCCTTGTAGCCCATGCCGTTCTCGGTGATGAAGATCTGCTTGTAGTTGGGGTAGCGCTGCTTAATGTAGACGAGCAGATCGAACAGACCCTCGGGATAGATGATCCAGTCCCAGTCGGTGGTGGGGATGCCAGGCTTGTTCACGTGCTCGCCGATGCCCTTAACGCGCCAGCGGCCGGTGCCCTTCTCGCCCGTACCGTTGTGGTGCAGGTCGTTCTCGCCGTCGTAAGCCTTGAGGAAGCGGCACTGGTAATTGTTGACACCGAGGTAGTCGTTGTAGAGCGCTGCCTCGCGCATAATCTCGAGGTCCTCGTCCAGGATCTCGATGGTGCCGCCCGAGATGGCTGCCAGGCGGTTGGCGCACTCGAGGGTGTCGGGGGCATAGTCGCCGCGGAAGGTGGCGTCGAGCAAGAACTGGTTCTGCAGCACGTGCTCGTTGTTGGCGGCCTTGATGTCGGCGGGGTCGTTCTCGTTGAGCGGATACTTGAACTCCAGCGACTGAATGACGCCGATCTTACCCTTAAAACCGCCGTTGTGGAAGGCCAGTACTGCCTTGGCGTGGGCGAGCATCATGTTGTGCTCGCACTGGAAGGCCTCGGCCAGATGCGCCTTGACGCCTCCGGGGAAGGTGCCCTCGATGTAGGTGTTGGAGGCGTCGGCCCAGATCTCGTTGAAGGTGAACCAATAGGTCACCTGGTCGGCGTACTCCTTAAAGCAGAAGGTGGCAAAGTCCACAAAGGCGTCGATGGTCTCGCGGTTGAGGAAGTCGCCCTTCTCAAAGAGGGGCAGCGGCGTATCGAAGTGATGCAGCGTGACAAACGGCTCAACGTGGTGCTTGTGGCACTCAGCAAAGAGATCATGGTAGAACTGCACGCCCTCGGGGTTGATTTCGCCGGTGCCGTTGGGGAAGATGCGGCTCCAGGCAATGGAGAGGCGGATGCCGTTGATACCGAACTCCTCGCACAGCTCCAGATCGACGGGGTACTGGTTGTAGAAGTCGGAGGCGGGATCGGGGGAAAAGCGACCCTGGGCCTCCAGGAAGTCGTCCCAGGCAACCTTGCCCTTACCGTGAGTGCGGGTCTCGCCCTCTACCTGGTAGGCAGCAGTGGCGCCGCCAAAGACAAAGTCCTCGGGAAACTGCGCAGGCGGGTTGGTGACGCTGGCGGGGTTAACGGACATGATGATCCAATCGTCTAAATCGAAGGGCCGGCCGGCTGTTGATGGTCGGCTGGCCCTGGGCGTTACTTACTTCGAGAGTTGCTCGCTTACGAAGGCGAGAGACTTGTCGCCGTTCTGGGAGAGCTCGATGTACTGCTTACCGCGGCAGGCGACGCACTTGTTGCCCACGCGCTCGCAGTCCTTCTGCAGGTCGGCCAGGTAGCTGGCTGCCTGCGGGGCCAGGACGACCAGGTCAAAGTCGGGGAGCATATCCACGTGGTTGCCATAGGCCTCGGCAGCGGTTT
>CABSMN010000071.1 GCA_902478765.1 uncultured Collinsella sp. | reverse complement strand
AGCACCGGATGACTCAACCGCTCCAGCTGAGCCTCAACCAGCGCTTTGATATACCGCTCAATTTCATCCTCATACGCGCCCGGGTCTGAGCTGTCGATCCGCACGAGCTCCTGCGCAAGCCGCCAGGCAAAGTTCTCATCAACCATATGCAACCTCACAATCAGTTTGCTTTCCAAACCGATTGTAAGCCTCCTGAGAGATCCGCGACGTGGGCGTGGCAGTATTTACCGTTCGCAGGCCGAGCCAGCGCGTTTGCCGTCCAGGCGGGTTTACAAACGACGCGGTGGGTACGTACCCTTCATGGACGACATGCTGTGCGACATATCTGCCTTTCGGTATCACCGGATACCTCCACAGGTCTTGGCAATAATGCCGGACCTGCCCGATTCTGCGGACGATCCGCGCAGGGAGCACCTATGTGAGCATCCGCTCGTCAAGCATTTCCTGGGCACCCCGTTACACGTGTTGGCGCAGGGCGTCTGCGGGCGCAAGGGCGATCGCATTGTCAGGCATGTTTGGAACGGGGAGAGGCCGTTTGATTCCGTGCGGCAGACGGAGTTTGGCCTCGATGTCGCGTCCCCGCTCTTTACCCTGCTGACCCTGGCTTCCTCGGTCTCAAACGAGCGTCTAATCATGTGCATGTATGAGATGTGCGGCACCTTTGCCGTGTGCAAGATTGCGCCTCAGGTAAAGTCGGCACTTGAGCAGGCATATGGGAGCCGATGGAGTGACGCACGGTCGGGCTGGGAAAACGTAAAGGATGTCTCGGGGAATCCAACGGACTTGTGGAAACGACCTCCCTTGATCGAGCTCTCTGAGCTTACAGAGTTCGTCGATAAGGTCCGGGGGCTCCGCGGCGCTAAATCGTTCATACGAGCCGCGAAATGCATTACGGGGGTGGCAGCATCGCCGCTCGAGGTCCAGGCTTCGATGCTGTTTGGCCTTACGAGGTTGCGCGGCGGCGAAGGGCTGAGCCTTACCAATAACGTTGAGATTCGTATGACGCGCAGCGCCCGCCTGATTTCGGGGCTTGATAGGCGCTATGCCGATATCCTGCTGGCAAATAAGGACGGCAGCCGAGAGTGTCTGGTTGAATGCCAAGGTGAAGCCATTCACGGATCCATTGAATCCAAGATCTCGGACTCCGATCGAACGACGGCCTTGCAAGCCATGGGATATCCCGTCGTTCTGATGACCTATGGTCAGCTGGCCGACTTCGATGCCTTCCGCGTGGTGATGGAGCTCATCATGTCCTATCTCGATGTGCCGCTGAAAGACAAGACGCCGCGACAGCAGGAGCTCGAACGGCGGCTTCGTGAGGAGATTTTTATCGATTGGGCGGGAATGTAGTCGCGCGGTGGGTAAACGGTAGCGCGAGCTAGAGTTCTGGTCGCAAAAAGGCTTCAATTTTGCCTTGGAGGGACCCTAAAAATGCTATCTAGAATAAGTTGTTTCGGAAAATAGACAGTCAACTTACATTCGGCACATAGAGACCGATTTTTACCTACTAAAGTCCCTGATAAAGCTGTTTATCAAAGCGGGTGTGCTTAGCGACTGGAGCCTCACTATCGATTATCTGAAAAAACTTGTTCTGGGTATCATTTTAAAGTCGTCCGGAGCAACAAAATCGCCCCCCGTTTCGTGAAAACGGGGGGCGAATGGGCTTCGTGGTCTGTCTGGCAGGCTTGGCACCGGCGCTATTTAATCACGCGCACGCGATACATCGACGGAATCTGCTTGAGCGCCTCGATCGTGCTGCCGTCCAGGTGCTCATCGGTGTCGAACATGGTGTAGGCGTTCTCGCCAGCAGACTCGTTGGTCATGCGCTGCACATTGGCGTTGTCCTTGGCGAGAATGGCCGTGATCTGGCCGATCATGTTGGGCACGTTGGCATGCAGGCAGGCAATACGGCTTGCGGCGCGCGCCTTGCCCATGCTGCAGGCGGGGTAGTTGACGCTGTGCGCGATGTTGCCGTTTTCCAGGTAATCCTTGAGCTCGCTGATGGCCATGTCGGCGCAGTTGGCCTCGGCCTCGCCGGTGCCGGCGCCCGAATGCGTGGTGATAAACGTATTGGGCATCTTGACGGTCTTGGGCGTGGCAAAGTCGCAGCTAAACCAGCTGAGCTTGCCCTCGCGCAGGGCGGCGTCGACGGCGTCCTCGTCAATGATGGTCTCGCGCGCGTAGTTGATGAGCACGGCGTCCGGGGCCAGCAGGTCAATCTGCTCGGTGCTGATCATGCCGATGGTATCGGCCTTGCTGGGCACGTGCACGGTGAGGTAGTCGCAGCCGCGGCAGAGGTCCTCGAGCGTGCCCACGCGCTGCACCTCGCGACTCAGCACCCATGCGTGCTCGACGGAAATGAACGGGTCGTAGCCGTAGACATCCATGCCCAGGTCGACGCAGGCGTTGGCGACCTTGGAGCCCACGTTGCCCAGGCCGATGACGCCGATGCGCTTGCCCTTGAGCTCGCGGCCCACAAAGGCCTTCTTGGCCTTCTCGGCATCGACCTGAATCTCGGGATCGTCGGCGTTGTCGCGCACCCAGTTCATCGACTGCACCACGCCGCGGCTCGAGAGCACCAGCATGCCCAGGACGAGTTCCTTGACGGCGTTGCTGTTGGCACCGGGGGAGTTAAAGACGACGACGCCTTTCTTGGCGTACTCCTCGACGGGGATGTTGTTGACGCCGGCGCCGCAGCGGGCGATGGCGCGGATGCCCTCGGGCAGCTCGTAGCCGTGCAGGTCGGTGGAGCGCATCAGGATAGCGTCGGCCTCCTCGGCGGTGCCCACAAACTCGTAGCCCTCGCCAAACTCGACTTTGCCGTCTTTAGTGATGTCGTCGATGGTCTTAATCTTACGCATGGAAAAACTCCTTAGCAGGTTTTGATCTAAGCAGGGTGGTTTGAAGTGGCTGGTCGGCCCGCGGGTTGCGGGCTAGTTAGATCGCGGACTCAAACTATGCTGCGCTTCGAAGTCCTTCATGTACGTGGCCAGTGCCTGCACGTCTTCCATGGTGACGGCGTTGTACACGCTGGCGCGCATGCCGCCGACGAGGCGATGACCCTTGACGTTTTGGATCTGGTGCTCTGCCGCGCCCGCAACGAAGGCCGCGTCGAGTTCGGCATCGCCGGTACGGAAGGTGACGTTGGCGATGGAGCGGCTATCGGCCTGCGCGGTGCCATGGAACAGCTCGCTGAGCTCGAGTAGATCATAGAGCAGGTTGGCCTTGGCCCAGTTGCGCTCGGCCATGGCGGCAAGTCCGCCGGTCTCCTCGACCCAGTGGAACACCTTGCCGCACACGTAGATGCCAAAGGTGTTGGGCGTGTTGAGCATGGAGCCCTTGGCGGCTTGGGTCTTAAGGTCCATGTACTGCGGCGTCTGCGCATAGGCCGGACCTTCGGCGATAAGGTCGTCGCGCACGATGACCACGGTCACGCCCGCGGCGCCGGCGTTTTTCTGCGCGCCGGCGTAGATGAGCCCGTAGCGCTCAACGTCGAGCGGCTGCGACAGAAAGCAGCTCGAGACATCGGCGACCAGCGGCACGTCGCCGCAAGCGGGCAGCTCGTGGTACATGGTGCCAAAGATGGTGTTGTTCTGGCAGATGTAGACGTAGTCGAGCCCGTCGCCCGCAGCCTCGGCGGCAATACGCGCGTTGATGTCGGCCATGTCGGGGATGCAGTCGAAGTTGGTGTCTTCGGAGCTCGCGAGCAGCACGGCCTCGCCGTACTTGGCGGCCTCCTTGTACGCCTTGTTGGCAAAGTTGCCGGTCACGACGTAGCCGGCGCGGCCGCGGCGCATGAGGTTCATGGGGATGCCCGCAAACTGCAGCGTGGCGCCGCCCTGCAAAAACAGGACACGGTAATTGTCGGGGATGCTCAGCAGACGGCGCAGGGTTGCCTCGGCATCGTCGATGATTTGCTGGTACATGCAAGATCGATGGCTCATCTCGAGCACGGACATGCCGCAACCGCGGTAGTCCATCATCTCGTCGGCGATCTCGGCGAGCACACTTGTAGGCAGCGCCGCCGGGCCAGCTGAGAAGTTGTGCACACGTGCCATCTTCTAGTTCCCCCTCGTAGTCGTTTGAACGTTCGGGATACTTTAGCACAGTGGAGCGCCAGGCGCGACCGCATCACGGTAAAACTCGACTGCGCCGCTATGATTTACAGGATGGTTACATGGGAGAGGGGTGCTTTACTCCTCGGGCAAATCCAAATCTGCGAGCGAAGGCATGAGGTTCTCTAGGCGCTTGATTTCTTCGTCGCAAATTAGCTACCACCTGGCCGCTACGACGCGAGCGTGGCGATGACGGCTTCGTCGCCGGCGTATATGAGGGTGTCGCCGTCGGGGATGATGGTTTGGCCGTCGCGTTTGAGCATCACGACGATAAAGGGGTGCTTGCCCTTCGGCACGTCGCGCAGGCGCTGGCCGGCCAGGCGACCGTGGGGCGTTACGGTGATCTCACGCAGCGTAACCTCGGCACGCTCTTCAAACGTCGGTGCGGCCATAACCAGAAGGTCGCCTTCCTCAATCACGGTATCGCCATTGGGTAGTACCGGGTGCGCCCCGTCGCGCAGCACCAGGACGACGAGCATGTCCGTCGCGCTGCCAATATCGGCGAGCGAGCGTCCGACAAACGGATGGCCCGCGTCCACCTTGAGCTTAACGAACGACATGCCGTCCTCGTCGCGGTAATCGTTAAAGGTGCGGCGCACGTCGCCTTCCGCGTCGATCATGTCGAGCTTCTTCGCCACCGCCGGCAGTAGCGAACCCTGCACCACAATGCTCGATACGGCAATCACAAACACCAGGTCAAACAGGTCGTGACCGCCGGGAACGCCGGCTACCACGGCAAAGAGGCTAAAGACGACCGAAGCCGCGCCGCGCAAGCCCGCCCAGCTTACGAGTGCAACCTGGCGAGGGTTCGTCTTAAAGGGCACCAGCAGCAGACCGACGGCGATGGGGCGGCTCGCAAAGAGCATAAACGCCATGAGCGCCAGGCCCGGCAGCAGCATCTGCGGCAGGCGCGCGGGCGTGACGAGCAGGCCCAGCAAAAAGAAGATGGTCATCTCGGCCATCTCGGTGAGGGTGTCAAAAAAGTGCGCCATCTCGACCTTGCCGGTGATGTCGCTCGCGCCCAGCACAATGCCGGCCAGGTACACGGCCAAAAAGCCGTTGCCGCCCAGATAGCTCGGCAATGCGTAGGCGACGATCGCCACGGCGAACAAAAAGATGGTCTGCGCGCCCTCGGCCGTTGCGTGCGCTCGTTCAATCAGGCGGCCCGCCGCCCAGCCGATGGCAAGGCCCAACCCCACGCCCAGGATGATCTGCTTGGTCAGCAGCACGGGAATGTCGATATTGCCGCCCGCCGCGAGGGTCGCGAGCACGGCGGTGAGCATGTAGGCGACGGGGTCGTTGGAGCCCGATTCGACCTCGAGCAGCGAGTCGGTGCCGCCCCTCAGCGAAAGGCTGTGCTCGCGCAGAACGCTAAAGACGCTGGCCGCGTCGGTGGACGCCACGACCGATCCCAGCAGCAGGCCGCCGATCCAGTCGAAGCCCAGCACAAAGTGGGCGAACACGCCGGTGATGCCTGCGGTGATGACGACGCCGAGCGTGCTCAGCAGCACCGCCGGCGCGGCGACGGGCTTGGCGCGGTCTATGTTGGTGTTAAAGCCGCCGTAGAACATGATGAACAATAGCGCCGTGCTGCAGACGGTTTCGGTGAGTGCGTAGTCGCTAAAGTCGATATGCGCCGGGCCGTTGACGCCCAACAGCATGCCGAGCGCGATAAAGATAAGCAGGGTGGGGAAGGGGAGCTTTTTGCCGACGGGTTTGATGGTCAGGCACAAAATGATGACGAGGCCGATAAAAAGAAGGATCTGGTTCATGGATGGTGTCCGCTCCTGGGTGGTTGGCGTGGCACGGTTAGTTGTCTGCGGTTATTTGTACCCAAAGATGGTGGGTTTATGGGGTTGGATTGCGGGCGTGCGCGATATCGTCATAGACGGCTGCCGTCTTTGCCTCTGCTCGGAAACCCTTTCCAGCTTTATTGCAACGGAGTACAATGGGTAACGTTTAAGTTCAACTTGAAGTTTTAGTTGCGGCGCCGGGCTTTGGCCGCAATGCAAGGAGAGGCGTACCATGGCGATCTATGTGACATCTGATGCTCACGGGCACGTGCGTGCGCTTGACGAGGCCCTGTCTAAGATTTCGCTGGCGTCCGACGACACGCTGTACGTGCTGGGCGACATGATCGATCGCGGGCCCGATCCGGTCGGCGTTATTAAGCTCGTGCGCTCGCTGCCCAACGCCCGCGTGCTCAAGGGCAATCACGAGCAGATCATGCTCGATGCCATCATTGGCCAGGATCCGCTCGATGCCGAGACCTGGGATATCAACGGCTGTCTCTTATACACATCTCCGAGCCCACGAGACTACGC
>CABSMN010000070.1 GCA_902478765.1 uncultured Collinsella sp. | reverse complement strand
GAGATGCAGCGTAGTCTCGTGGGCTCGGAGATGTGTATAAGAGACAGGTCGGGGCGATAGGCGAGGGGGTCGTCCGCCTTGGCTTGCGGCGTATCGAGGGAACCGGTCTGCTCGAAAGCGGGCTGGCTATCGCTCGCGGCTGTTTGCTCAACGGGTGCACCGCACGAGGTGCAGAACTTGGCATTATCTGCAAGAAGCTTGCCGCACGAGGCGCAATACCGAGACATTGCCACTCCTTTCGCCACATTTCAATGCAATACGACGATTATACCCAGCACCCCAAAAAGCCGGCAGTTGGGGACGTTCCTTTTCTGCCGGCAGTTTAGGAACGTCCCTAACTGCCACCTGAGTAGCCATTGGCTAGGTGGGATTTGGGACGCGCCGAGCACTGGGGTATCATGGCTTGGTTGATATATCTGCATTTACGCGCCTTGTAGGAAGGGGCTGCGCCCATGGCTTTTGAGCCCGCTCAACATAGCTTTATCACGCTCGAGGGCGTCGACGGTGCCGGCAAGTCCACGCAGGCGCGTCTGCTTGCCCGCGCTCTTGAACTCGCTGGCTACCAGGTTGTGAGCCTGCGCGAGCCGGGCGGTACCGCCATCAGCGAAAAGATCCGTGCTCTGCTGCTCGACCCCGCCAATACGGCGATGGGCGACACTTGCGAGCTGCTGCTGTATGAGGCCGCCCGTGCCCAGCTGGTGCACGAGGTCATCGCGCCCGCCCTCACTGCCGGCAAGGTGGTCCTGTGCGATCGCTTCTACGATTCCACGACCTGCTACCAGGCGTTTGCCGACGGCCTCGATCGCCAGATAGTGCGCGACGCCAACAACCTGGCCGTCGCGGGTACGCACCCGGCGCTCACACTCGTTTATCACATCACGCCCGAGCAGGCGGCGCTGCGCATGGCAGCCCGTGGCGCGGCAGATCGCATGGAGGCTAAGGGCATGGCCTTCCAAGAGCGTGTCTACCAGGGTTTTTGCGCAATTGCCGCCGAGGAGCCAAACCGCGTAAAGCTCATCGACGCCACTGCGACCGTCGAGGAAGTCTTCGAGAAGACGGTTGAGCAGGTTCGCGCGTACGGTCTCGACATTTCGCAGGAAGCCGTCGCCGCCGCGCTTGCCAAGGAGGCCGAGTAACATGGCCCCCGCTCAGGCAAGCCTGCTGGCCAAGCTCGACACCCAAGAGCGCGTGCGCGACTTTTTGACCAATGCCGTCGCTAGCGGTCGCGCATCGCACGCCTACCTGTTTTTGGGCGCGCCCGGCGCGGGCAAGCTCGACGCCGCGTGGGCGCTCGCCCAAGCCTTCCTGTGCGAGCAGGACGGCTGCGGCGCATGCGACAGCTGCGTGCGCGTCTCTCGGCATACGCATCCCGACGTGCACTATTACACGCCCGAGAGCGCCACGGGTTACCTCATTGCCCAGACCCGCGAGCTGCTCGATGACGTGCCTCTGGCGCCCATCCGCGCCAAGGCAAAGGTCTACATCATCGACCGTGCCGAGCAGCTGCGCGCCAACACCGCCAACGCGCTGCTCAAAACGCTCGAGGAGCCGCCCGAGGGCGTCATGTTCATCCTGTTGGGTACCTCGGCCGACGTGATGCTGCCCACTATCGTGAGTCGTTGCCAGTGCGTGCCGTTTCGGCTGGTGTCGCCCGCCGTCGCCGCGCAGGCTGTGAGCCGCGCCACCGGTCAGGATATCGCGCGTTGTCGCATGGCCGTCGCCGTGGCGGGAAGCCCCACGCGTGGCATCGAGTTTCTTAAGAGCGCCGAGCGCCAGGACGCCCGCCGTCAGATGGTCCGTGCCATCGACTCACTCATTGCCGCCGACGAGGCCGACGTGCTCAGTCGCGCCAAGTCGCTCATCGTCGCCGTCAAGGCGCCGCTTGCCGAGGTCAAGTCCACGCAGGAAAAGGTACTCGAGCAAAACGCCGACTACCTGTCGCGTGGAGCATTGAAGCAGCTTGAGGACCGCAACAAGCGCGAACTCAACGCGCGCGAGCGTTCGGGTATCATGGAAGCGCTGGCGAGCGCGCGGACGCTCATGCGCGACGTGCTGCTGACACTTCAGGACGAGGCAGCCGACGTGGTGAACGAGGACGTGCGCGACACGATCGGTCGGCTTGCCGCCGCGACCAATGTTGCGGGTGCCACCCAGGCGCTCGAGGCGGTCGCGACCGCCGAGCGCAACATCGCCAGAAACGTTACTCCCCAGCTGGCCATCGAGGTCATGCTGTTCGATATCAGGAAGGCACTGAAATGCCGTTAGTCGTACCCGTTAAGTTTACCTACGCCTCGCGCGACCTGTGGTTTGACCCGCAGGATCTGGATATCCTCGAGGCAGATTACGCTATTTGCTCCACCGAGCGCGGAACCGAGATCGGCCTGGTCACGGCCGATCCCTTCGAGGTGCCGCAAGACGAGATCGGTCAGCCGCTCAAGCCCGTGCTGCGCGTGGCGAGCGACATTGACCTGCAGCTTGCCGACGATCTTGCCATCCAGGGCGACGAGGCCATGGTCGATTTCCGCCGTCTGGTCAAAGAGCTCGACCTCGAGATGAAGCCAGTCGGCGTCGAGTACCTGTTTGGCGGCGAGAAGGCCGTGTTCTACTTTGCCGCTGAGGAGCGCGTCGATTTTCGTCAGCTCGTCAAGGACCTGTCCTCGACGCTGCATATTCGCGTCGACATGCGCCAGATCGGTGTGCGCGACGAGACCCGCCTGGTGGGCGGCTATGCCCAGTGCGGCCAGGAGCTCTGTTGCACGCGCTTTGGCGGACAGTTTGAGCCCGTCTCGATCCGCATGGCAAAAGAGCAGGACCTACCGCTCAACTCGTCCAAGATCAGCGGCGTGTGCGGCCGCCTGATGTGCTGCCTACGCTATGAGTTCGAGGCGTACAAGGACTTTAAGAGCCGCGCGCCCAAAAAGAAGACGCTTATCGATACGCCGCTCGGCAAGGCGCGTATTCAGGAATATGACACGCCGCGCGAGCAGCTGGTGCTGCGCCTGGAGAACGGCAAGGTCTTTAAGGTCAACCTGGCCGATATGACCTGCTCGGAGGGCTGCAAGAAGAAGGCTGCCGAGCAAGGCTGCAATTGCCGCCCCGACTGCGTGACGCGCGATGTGCTCGAGCGCATCGAGTCGCCCGAGATGCGTCTGGCGCTCATGGAGCTCGATCGCGAGAACGGCGTCGACGTGGGCGATGGCCTGTCGAGTGCCGACCGTCTGGCCGGCACGTCGATGCCCAAGCGCCGTCGTCGCGATGCCGATTCCGATGCTCGCGCCGGTCAGGGCCAGGGCGAGGGCCGTGGCCGCGGAAAGGGCCGTGGTAAGGCCGAGGCACCCGAGGCCGAGGAGGCCGCCGGTGGCCGTCGTCGTCGCAAGCGCGTGGGCTCGGGCGATGCTACCGAGGTTGCAGCCGCGGGCAAGAACGCCTCTCGCGAGCGCGAGGTTCAGCAGCCCCAGCAGCAGAATCGCGGCGGTGGCATGAACCCCACACGCCGTCGTCGCCGTCATCTGTCGAGCGAGGAGCGCGAGGACGCCTTCCGCGCCGCAGCTGCTCGCGAGGCTGGTGCCGCTTCCAAGGGTCCCTCGGCCTCCGATGCGCCTGTCGACAAGGGCGGCAAGTCACGTGGCGAGGAGGAGCGCGCGCCGCGTCCGCGCCGTCGCCATTCCTCGGGCGCACAGCAGAAGCCTTCAGTGCCCTCCGTGGCCGATCAGGTCTCGGATGGCGAGGTCAAGGTCACGCGCCGTCGTCCCGGAGATGGCGGGGGAGCTGCTGCCAAGGCTTCGCGTGGCGCCGCTCGCGACGAGCGCGAGCCGCGCGAGGATCGCGGTGGCGAGGGCTCGGCCGACCAGGGTCAAAAGCGCCGTCGCCGTCGCCGTTCCCGCAAGCCGCGCCAGGATGGTGGCGAGGGCTCGACCCCGTCTTCGTCCGCACCACAACCGCCCGCCGGCGAATAACGCCCGCGAGCGGATTTAACCCGCCTTACCCCAATCGCGTCGGGGTACCATAGCGCTGAATCAACAACCCTCCCTGCGACCGAACGTAGGGAGGGTTGTGTCTTGAAGAGCCATCTGAACAAATTGAGCCGTCTGCAGGGTGCCGGCGCCCTACCGTTTGCGGACGAATTGCTGCCGTTTGCCGAGCGGGCGGCACGCGAGGCACTCGAGGTATTGTCGCCAACACGATGTGCCGGCTGCGAGCGCGCCGGTGCGCTTATTTGCCAAGACTGCCTGGCCGCGCTCACGCTCATCGACCCACGTCATAGCTGTACCCGATGCGGCGCCCCGTTTGGGGATTTGCTGTGCACTGAGTGTTCGGTCGAGGGCACGTCCTCGGCAATGGCAGAGGCGCTCGACCGCTGCCTGGCGTGCGCCGTCTATGCGCATCCGCTGCCGCGCATCATTAAAGCGTACAAGGATGCGGGCGAGCGACGTCTGGCTCCGTATCTGGCGGAGCTGCTCTACGACGCCGCCCTGCATGCCCAGGTCGTAGCGCCCGAACGCTTAGGAGGTGTGCTGTCCGGTGCGGATGCGGTGGTGTTTGTGCCTGCGACGGCGGCAGCGTTTCGGCGGCGTGGCTTTGATCATATGGAGGCCATTGCGCGCCCATTTTGCGAGCTGTCGGGTATTCCCCTGCTCGATGCCCTCGTCAAGTACGGGCATGGCGACCAGCGCGAACTCGGTCGTGAGGAGCGTCGCGAGCGTGCCCAAGGCATGTACGAGACGGTTGAGGACGTGCACGGCCGCCGCCTACTGCTTATCGATGATGTCATTACCACGGGCGCGACCATGGCAGCAGCCTCGGCGGAGCTCAAGCGTGCCGGCGCTGCGGCAGTCGATGGCCTTGCTATCGCACGTGTTTGGTAGGGGTGGTTTTGTGGCAGTGAAGATTGAGCGGCGCAACGAGCCGACAGGCGAACAGCTAGCGGCTTCCGTAATCCTAACAGGCGCTTCAGCGCTGCGCATGATGCGCGCCGAGCGCCGGCAGATGGGCTATATCAGCTGGAAGGACCTTAATCCCGATGAAGAGCGCCGTGTGCTGCGCACGTCGTCGCCCTCGACCGAGGATATCTATCTTCCTGACTTGGTGCGAATTGGAGCCAAAAGTGGCGAGGTGCAAGAAGATCTGTGCTTGCTGGTGGGATCTGCGGCGCAGCGCCGCCGCATGCCTGGCGTAGGCTGGTCCGTGTGTTCCGGGTTGCCCGCCGGCTCGATTCTAGAGGTGGAACCGGGGGTGTACAGCCTATCTCCCGAGGCCCTTTGTGTTGCCGTCGCCCGCGAGGTCGGCTGTATCCAGGCGTTTGCCCTGGCCCAGGAACTGTGTTCCAAGATTTCACTGAGCGATCGCGGGAAGTATCTGCCTCCCTACACCTCGCCTGTTACGAATAAACTTGCAAAGGACAAGGACCAGCCAGCAGACGTGGGCTATTTTGAAGTCGAACCAGTGCTGACGCCCGATCGCCTGGCAGATTACCTTGCGGCATGCAAGGGGAATGTGGCCAAACAGCTGCTGCGTCTGTGTCCCTACCTGTCAGAAAACCTGCTCTCGCCCATGGAGTGCATCATGCTCGCCCTGTTTTCGCTTCCGTTTTCCTATGGCGGGTTTGCCTGCGGACCTTTTAAGACCGACTACAAGATCGAGTTCGATGACCGTGCGCAGGCAATCTCGGGGATGCCCCATGCAGTTTGCGATGCGTATCAAGAGGCAGCCCGGTTTGACCTGGAATACAACGGTGAGCTGGGCCATTCCTCCCGGAGGGGACGTATCCATGATGAAAAACGCAACACGGGCTTGATTACTATGGGAATCGAGGTCGCGACGGTCAACAACGAAATGCTCTGCGACATGGAAGCGATGGAAGCGCTCGCATGGCGCATCCACCAGCGTATGCGAAAGCGGTACCGGAATCGTGTCGATGCCCGCAGGAAGAAGCAAGAGGCGTTGCTTAACACGCTGCGGGCGTGTTTTGGGCTTAAGCCGGTCTAATTCACGTCGAAAATAGGGGGTTAATCATATGCCCTGGCCAAAATATGGCAAATATGAGTACTGTCACTAAATCAGTAACAGCAAAACCAAGGAATTTAGGACTCGGAGGCGGCATAAAGTAAGAAGATAATAAACAAATGTGGAATAACTAAGCATCAGGTTAGCGACACTGAGCGCAAAATCTGTCCGAGAGGCCAAAATTGCCTGTTACTAAATTGGTGACAGTACTCATATTTGCCATTTTTTGGCCACGGCACCCTAGGAAGGATGCCCCGGAGCTCCCCATAGGGGAGCTCCGGGCTTCACAGAGGCACGAATAGCCCACTCCGACCTGCGAAATCTGTACTCGCGATGCGAATGACGCCCCTAACCTTAAACTTTAGCTTGAACTTAGCTATAATGCGCTACGTTCCTACCAGGCTGTGGTTGCGGACGGACGAAATGCCCGTCCTAGTCCAAGAC
>CABSMN010000069.1 GCA_902478765.1 uncultured Collinsella sp. | reverse complement strand
CAGATGCCCGTGTCCTGGCCGATCAGCACGATCTCGCGCACACCGCCGGCAACCAGGTCGCGCACCTCGGAGATGATGCTCTCGGCATTGCGCGAATGATAGCGGCCGCGGATGTAGGGAATCATGCAGAAGCTGCAGAAGCGGTTGCAGCCATCGGAAATCTTGACGTAGGCGACAGCACCCTCGACGGTACGTTTGACCTGCGGGATATAGGCTGCAATCTCACGCTCGACACCCAGCACGCCATCGATGACCGCCACGATGCCATCTTCCTCGTCGGCCTTCACAAAGGCAGCGACCTCGGGCAGCTCGTCAGGCAGGTCATCGCCATAGCGCGACGGCACGCAGCCGCACATGACGATGGGGCAAGAACGAACGCCGTCCTGAACCTCGTTGGCGAGCTCGAGCGTGGTCTCGATGCTCTCGGACGTTGCGGAGGCGAGGAACGAGCAAGTATTGACGATGGCGATATCGGCATCCTGCGGGTCGAATGCCTCCTCGTAGCCCGCGGCGGTCAAAAGAGAACGCATGCGGTCGGTGTCAACCTCGTTCTTAGCGCACCCGAGGGTGATGTAGAGCACGGAGCCCAACGGTGTATCCATGTTGGAGAGCAGTCCTTTCGATTGATATTAGCGGTAGTTGGTGAACTGCAGCGGCTGGCCGTAGTCCTGGTCACGCAGGAACTGGATCACGGTCTGCAACGCGTCCTTCGAAGCAGAGGAAACACGCAGCTTGTCGGCCTCGATAGTCACCTTGACCTTGAGCTTTTGGTCCTTGATGTCCTTGTTGATCTTCTTGGCGGTCGTCTGGTCGATACCCTCGACGATATGGCCGAGCACGCGCACGGTGCCGCCCGATGCCGCCTGCGGAGCATCCCACGAGACAGCCTTGAGGTCGATGCCGCGCTTGATGAGCTTGGAGCTCAGCACGTCGACAATCTGTTTGGAGACAAAGTCGGCCGGGGCGTTGATCGTAAAGAGCTTGTCGCCCTTCGAAAGCTCAATCGTGGCGCCGGAATCCTTAAGGTCATAGCGCTGGGAAATCTCGCGCGTGGTCTGCTGGAACGCGTTGTCGACCTCTTGCATGTTGACCTCGGACACGACGTCGAAGCTGGAATCTTTAGCCATGATGTTTCCTTTCGCGTACGAGCGGCCTAGTAGCTATCGTACGAATTGTCGGTAGAATCGGTGGGTGTCTGACCGTCAGTTGCGGTATCGGCGCCATCCGTGGACTGGGCATCGGTACCGTCGGTGGTATCGGTACCATCGGTGGTGTCGGTACCATCAGAACTTTCACCATTCTCGGAATCAGTCGTCTCCTTCTTGGGAACGGTGATCGTCACACGCGCCACGCCCGAGGTCTTGGTATCGTAACGGACCTTTTCGCCGTTCTTGGTAACGGTGACATCGGAAGGCTTGGACGTGGTGATCTCGATCGAGGACTCGGGCGTGTACTCCTGCTCAAAGGGGCCAGTCGCCTGGGCGCCATAGACCGACTTTCCGTCGACCTTGACCTCAATCCACGCGGTCTTTCCCTTGGCAACGGAGACCTTGACCTTCGTGACCTCGTTCTCTTCCTTCTTGGCCGTCGTCTTGGTGGCGTCCGAATCGGTCGACTCATCCGTCGCCTCATCGGTGTCTTCATCCTCGTCGACCGTTTCGGTCTTCTTAGAAGACTTCTTAGTCGTCGTCTTGGTGGCAGTGGGCGTCTCGGGCGTGGTCTCGGGCGCCGAAGATGCGCAGCCGCGCAGAAGCACCACGATGAGCACAATCAACAGCAACGCCACGGCACCGATGCCGGCGTAGACGATACGCGGATCGAGCCCGTTGTTTTGAGGAGCACGTGATCCGCCGCGTCCACGACTGGAACTGTTGCGGCCGCCTCCCTGAGGCATACGACCACGATTGCTATCGGAACGGCCGCGATAGCCACCCTGGCCCTGAAGGCTGCGCTGACCCGAGCGGGGCGCAAGTTCACCGCGGCCTTGATAGCCACGCTGGCCCGAACGCGGAGCCGAAGAGCGCTGGCCATACGGCTGTGATTGAGAGCGAAGACGCGGCGTCACCTGCGTGGTATCGGCATCCGAATAGCCACCGCGAGAGCGTCCGGTGGAGACACCACGGTAACCGCGATCGGAATAGCCGCCGTCGCCGTAGCCGGCACGAGGGTCACGCGCCACGCCGCGGGCAGCGGGAAGTGCACGGTCCTCGGGCATCGGCGTACTGCGGAACCGGTCACGCTGTGAGCGAATCTCCTCGCCTGAACCCGTCTCGGTAATATAACCGGCCTGCTGAGGACGCTGTCCATAGCGGGTCGAACGACCGCCCTGAACCATCAGGAAGCGCCCGTTATCGACCGAGGAACGTGAATTGACGTAGCCGGCGGCGTCCTGAAAACGACCGCCCTGCTGCGACGTCTCACGTTCGTATGCCATCAGGTCGTCAAAGTAGGCATTGACGACCTCGCGCGGATTGAGGCCCAAAAAGCGAGCATAGCTCGAAATCATGCCCTGCGCATAGCCGCGCGGCGGCATCGAAGCAAAGTTACCGGTCTCGAAAAACTCGATGATCTGCGGCCTGATTTTGATGGTGTTGGCGACCTGCTGAATGGAAAGGCCCATTCGGCGACGCTGCTCGAGCAGCATGTCACCAAAGCGTGCAGCCATCAGAATCCTCCAAACTCACGATCTTCACGTGCCATCTCGGCGTCGACAGACTCCAGCGCGGCAAGCCCCTCCTCGTCCAACAGGACCTCGCGCGGCTTGGAACCGTCGGGCGGGCCGACGACACCCTTTTCTTCCAGCATGTCCATAATACGCCCGGCACGCGCATAGCCAACCTTCAGACGACGTTGCAGGCCAGATGTGGAGCCAAGCTGCGATTCCACCACAATATGGGCGGCTTCCCAAATGAGCGGATCATCGTCTTGCGGCTCGGCGACTCCGGTGCGGACAATGCCGCCGCCACCCGCCATGGACATGGAAGCGGGCACCACGGCAGACAGGATCTCCTCGTGGTAGTCGGGCTCGCTCTGCGACTTGACGAACTCGACAATCTCGTTGATTTCGTCGTCCGAGACAAAGCAGCCCTGGATACGGCGAGGCTTGCCCCAGTCGACCTTGGAAAACAGCATGTCGCCCAAACCGGTGAGCTTTTCGGCACCCATCTGGTCGATGATGACGCGCGAGTCGATGCCCGTGGCAACGTTAAAGGCGATACGGTTGGTGATGTTGGCCTTAATGAGGCCCGTCACCACGTTGGAGCTCGGGCGCTGCGTGGCCACGATAAGGTGGATACCGGCGGCACGGCCCAGCTGAGCAATACGCACGATCGAGGCCTCGACATCCTTACCGGCGACCATCATCAGGTCCGAGAGCTCGTCAATGATGATGACCAAGTAGGGCATCTTTTGCGGCGGGTTGTCGTAATGCTCAAACTCGCCGGCGGCCTGCTTTTCGTTATAGGTCGAAATCTTACGAACGTTAAGGCGCTCGAAGACCTTCAGGCGACGCTCCATCTCGGACACGGCCCATTGCAGAGCGCTCGCGGCCTGCTTGGGCTCGGTCACTACAGGCACGTAAAGATGCGGCAGACCGTTATAGCCCGCAAGCTCGACGCGCTTGGGGTCGACCATGATCAGGCGAACGTCCTCGGGAAGGGCGCGCATGAGCAGGGTCGTGATGATGGAGTTGATCATGACCGACTTGCCGGAACCCGTGGTACCGGCAATCAACAGGTGGGGCATCTTGGCAAGGTCGGCGACGACCGGCGTGCCCTCGGCGTCGCGGCCGATGGCGAGCTCGAGCGGACCGCCCTTCACATAGGGCAGCACGTCGCCCAGGTTGACGTTCTGGCGCTTGCGGTTGGGAATCTCGATGCCCACGAGCGAGGTGCCGGGGATCGGGGCAAAGATACGCACCGACTGGGCAGCGAGCGAAAGCGCGATATCGTCCTCGAGGCTCGAAATCTTGCTCACGCGCTCGCCCTCGCCAGGTTGCAGCTTAAAGGTCGTCACCGTGGGGCCGGCGATCCAGCCGACCACGCGGGCACTACGACCAAACTCCAGCAAGGTGGACTGAAGAGACTCGGCAGTCTGTTCCAGCTCCTTGTCAGAAGACGCGGAGGAAGCCGACTGCGGGTTGGCATGCAGGATTTCGAGTGGCGGAAGCTTGAGGCCATCCTCTTCTTCGCCCTCGTTATCTGCGGCGCCGCCGTCCGCTCCCCCATCGCTAGCCGCAGCCGATCCGACAGCACTCGAGGCAGGCGCATCGGCAACCTTGGGATGCTTCAAGAAGTCGGGAATCTGAGGTGCTGCCGAGACAGGATTCACGGCAAACGGCGGCTCGGACTCGTCAATCTTATCGGGGTCGTCTTCCATCGAAAGCTGACCGGTTACCTGGTCGCGCTTTGCATGGCGACGCGGAAGCAAAGTTGTCTTTGCGGTCTCAATCGGAGCCTCGTCGTCCTCGTCATCGCCCTCGGTGAGCTCAATCTCGCTATCGGACCAAGACGGGTCGGGCTCGCTTGTATTCAACTTGGGTGTGGCCTTGCCCTTCTTGACATGACGGCGCGGCAGCAGCGTCGTCTTAGCGCGCTCGGCCTCCACGGCATCGGATACGTCGACAAACGGATCCTCGTCCTCGTCGTCATCGTCCAAAACCGGGTCCACATCGTTGCCCATGACCGTGGTCACGGCAGCATCGGAGCCCTTTTGACGAAGAATGCTCAGGTGCGGACGGGCAACGCCGGGCACCGACAGGGCTTCGTCGTCACCCCACGGGCTCGCGTTGACGTCGGCACGACGGCGCTCGGCAAAATCGGCCGCACGGTCGCGAGCAGAGCGCAAAACGCCGCCCACCGAAAAGCCGATGATGACAAAACCAACGACGGCCAGACCCAACAGGACCACCATCGCGATAGGCTTACCCAGGGCATTCTGCAGCGCACTCGCAATAAACGCACCGATGTAGCCACCCGAGGCGGACAGATTTTGCGGCGTGAACATAAGGTCACACGAGTCGCTCGTACCCGGCACCACCAGCGAAAGAATGGAGACGACGGCGATAAAGACCACGGCTCCGCCCGCGACCGAGCGCGCGTTGAGCGGCGAGTCCTCGCCTAAAAAGAGCGTGGCGGCAAACAGCAAAATGACGATCGGCAGCACGTAGGCGCCCAGACCAAAGCCCAGGTGGTAGAAACCGGCAACCGCAGCCGTAACGGGTGCAGTCGCCGGCGAAATCACGGCAATGAAGGACGCAATCGCCAAAACGGCGATGACCACGCCGGCGATATCGCGGTTGGCCGAGGGCTCGACCAAGGGCTCAAAATCGTCGAAGTCCGCCTCGTGGCCCTTATTGGCGCGCAGATGGGAACCGGCACCCTTAGCAGATGCCGGTTGGTTGTTGGCCTTATTGCCTTTGGCGTTTTGTGCAGATCCACGCGCCAAACTAAACCTCCATGACGACCGGGATGATCATCGGACGGGTGCGCGTACGGCTCCAGATAAAGTTAGAGAGCGAATCGCGCACGGCCTTGCGAATGGCATCGGAACCGCTGCTCGTAAAGCTGAACTTGCCCTTCTCGATCGTCTTCATGATGGACGCGGAGGCATCCTCGGAGAACTGGTCGTCGATGGCAAACGAGACGCCGCGGCCCGAGAACTCGATGGCCTCGATCTTCTTGTGCTTGAGCGAGACGATGGCAACAGCGGTAACCATACCGTCATTGGCGAGCTTCTGACGATCGCGCAGGACGATGGGGTCGGTATCGCCGATACGCAGGCCGTCGACGTAGACGACGCCGGACTCGACGGGCGTACCACGCTTGACGATACCACCGCGCATCTCGAGCGTGTCGCCGTTATCGAGGATAAAGATATGATCGTCCTTGATGCCCATCTTGCGGGCCAGCTGGGCATGGGCGCGCAGATGCACGGCCTCACCGTGAACCGGCATAAAGTACGTGGGCTTGGCCATGGCCATCAGGAGCTTAAGCTCCTCCTGGCTGCCGTGGCCCGAGACGTGGACAAGAGCGCGGTTCTTATCCCACACGTCGCAGCCGAGCTTGGCCAGGCTGTTGACGACCTGCTGGACGGCTTTCTCGTTGCCGGGAACAGGAGTTGCCGAGAGGATGACGGTATCGCCCTCGTGGATAGAGAGCGTCTTGTGCTCGCCATTGGCCATGCGGGACAGGGCCGACAGCGGCTCGCCCTGCGAACCGGTGCACATGACGACGATCTTGTCGTCGGGCAGGTTATCGATATCGAAGGCATCGATGATATCGGCATCGTCGATGTTGAGGTAGCCCAGCTCGCGCGCGACGCGGGTGTTGGTGAGCATGGAGCGACCGGTCACAACGACCTTACGGCCGCACTTACGGGCGGCATCGCAGATCTGCTGCAGGCGATGAATGTGGCTCGAGAACGACGCGACGAACACGCGACCCGGGGCGTTCTTGATGGCGTGCCTGTCTCTTATACACATCTGACGCTGCCGACG
>CABSMN010000068.1 GCA_902478765.1 uncultured Collinsella sp. | reverse complement strand
GGTCAGCCCGTGGGAGGCCAGGGCGCCGCTGACCGGTGGACGGCACCGAGCCGTCGGATGGCTTGAAGAAGGGGGAGGCCTCGCGGCCTCCCCCTTTTTTGCGTTTTATAAAGAGCTGTAATACAAGAACTCGCCTTCTTTTAGCTTGTCTTACTGTTTGGCTGTAATTTGAGTCCTTCTAGTGTATTTGAGCGATAATTACTCGCATTGGCGTTAGGGAGGACTTGATGTTTACCGTTTTTGTCTTGGGCAATATTGCTTCGGGTAAGTCGACTGCCTGCCGCTATTTCGAATCTCGTGGCGCTATGCTTATCGATCTGGATGAGCTTGCAAAATCGCTGTATGTCCCGGGCTCTGATATCGTCAATGCTCTTGCGGATGAATTTGGTTGGGACATTTTGGATGAGGATGGTGGCATTCGCCGCAGCATCCTCGCTTCTCGAGCTTTCGCTTCTCCTGATTCGGTCGCACGGCTCAATGGCATTGTGCATCCCGTTCTGATTGAACAGCTTTCGCTTAGGATTCTCAATCCGGTTTGTTGTACGGTTTCATCTCCCCGTTATCCCTTTGCGGTTGTCGAGGTTTCTGCCCCGACTGGTTTTGAGGATGCTTTTGGCTTGGCTGATGAAATTCTGGTTATCAGTGCTCCTTTGGCAGTTCGTCGCGAGCGTGCCATTCATCGTGGTATGGAGTCCTCTGATTTTGATGCTCGCTCTGCATGCCAACCTGATGAGGCTTCGCTTTGCAATCTCGCTACAACGGTGATTGATAATGGCGCAGGCGATAATTCGCTCTTTGAGCAGCTTGACTCATGGCTTGCATGCCATGGGTTTATAGACACTGCGAATAAGGAGGATGCCGATGCCTAAGACACGTTTCTTTGCGTGGTATCGCCTTATGCCGCTGGCTGCCGTTTTTACCTTCGGCCTTATCTCATTCGTTTACTCGTGTGCTCCTGCGGCTTTCTTTAAGCCGCTGTATCCCATTGACTACGAGGCGTATGTAAAGCAATCTAGTATTTCGCATAATCTGGATCCGTTTCTGGTGTGCGCTGTCATTAAGTCGGAATCGAATTGGGATCCCGAGGCTGAGTCGAATCAAGGCGCTCGGGGATTGATGCAGCTGATGCCCGAGACTGCCCAGGATATGATTGCCAAGGGTCTTGTCGATGGTAGCGAGTATTCCGCCGACAACCTTAACGATCCCGCTACGAACATCGAGTTTGGCTGTGCGTATCTTTCGTATCTTCTAACGTATTTTAACGGGTCGACTGACAGCGCCATTGCCGCCTATAACGCCGGCATGGGCAATGTCGACGGATGGGCGCAGCAGTGCACGTCGCTTCATAATGCAATCACCTTTCCCGAGACGCAGGCGTATCTGATTCGTGTCAATAATGCCTGGGTTCGCTACAAGACCCTCTATCCCGATCGGTTCGTATAGGACTATGCCTGCCGCCTGCGTATACTGCAGATATATGAGTTAGGAGTATCCATGGCGGAATTTGAAGTTGAGCGTGTTGGAGGAGAGCTCAAACGTTTTGGCGTTGAGGGCTCTGAGGTGCCGTTTGAGGTCGTGTCTCCATACGAGCCCGCTGGTTCCCAGCCTAAGGCCATTGAGTCGCTTGTGCAGGGCGTGAGGGACGGAGATCGCTATCAGGTTTTGCTGGGCGTGACTGGTTCGGGCAAGACCTTCACGATGGCTAAGACTATTGAGGCCCTGGGGAAGCCGACGCTGGTCATGGCTCCCAATAAAACGCTCGCCGCTCAGCTTGCGAGCGAACTCAAAGAGTTCTTTCCCAACAACGCTGTGGTCTACTTTGTCTCGTACTACGACTACTATCAGCCCGAGGCGTATGTGCCGCAAAGCGATACATATATCGAGAAAGACTCCTCGATTAACGAAGAGGTCGAGATGCTGCGACATCAGGCGACCGCATCGCTGCTCTCTCGACGCGATGTGATCGTTGTCGCATCGGTCTCGTGTATCTATGGCATTGGCTCTCCTGAGGACTATGCGGGTCTGGCTCCAAACGTCGACAAGAAGGTGCCGCTCGAGCGCGATGACTTTATCCATGCACTTATCGACATTCAATATGATCGCAATGACTATGACCTGGCGCGCGGCACGTTCCGAGTGCGTGGCGATGTCGTGGACGTGTATCCGCCTTATGCCGAGCATCCGTTGCGGTTTGAGTTCTTTGGCGACGAGGTCGAGCTGATTGCCGAGATCGATGAGGTCACCGGAGAGATGCTTCGTGAATACGAGGCCATCCCCGTGTGGCCGGCCTCGCACTACGTGACCGAGAAGCCGAAGGTCAAGGCGGCTCTGAAATCGATCAGCGAAGAGTGCGAGAAGCGTGTGGCCGAGCTCAAGGCGACTGATAAGTTGCTCGAGGCGCAGCGTCTGCAGCAGCGCACCGATTATGATCTTGAGATGCTCGAGACCATGGGTTTTTGTAACGGTATCGAGAACTACTCGCGTCATCTGGACGGTCGCAAGCCGGGTGAGCCGCCGTTTACCCTGATCGATTACTTTCCCAAGGATATGCTCTGCATCATCGATGAGAGCCATGTGACGGTGCCGCAGATTCGCGGCATGCACGAAGGTGACCGCTCGCGTAAGGTGACGCTGGTGGAACACGGTTTTCGTCTGCCCTCGGCGCTCGATAACCGCCCACTTCGTTTCGATGAGTTTGAGGCGAGGATACCCCAGTTTATCTATGTTTCGGCCACACCGGGCGACTATGAGCTGCGGGTGAGCCAGAACGACGTTGAGCAGATTATTCGTCCGACCGGTCTGCTCGACCCCAAGATTGATGTGCGTCCGGTTCGTGGGCAGATTGACGATCTTGAGGACGAGATTCGCGAGCGCGTGGTGCGCAAGGAGCGCGTACTGGTGACCACGCTCACCAAGCGCATGGCCGAGGACCTGACCGACCATCTGCTTGATGCCGGCATTAAGGTCAATTACATGCACTCCGATACAGCGACGATGGACCGTGTTGAGATCCTGCGAACGCTGCGCGAGGGAAAGATTGATGTTCTCGTTGGCATCAACCTGCTTCGCGAGGGCTTGGATCTTCCCGAGGTCTCACTGGTGGCAATTCTCGATGCCGATAAGGAAGGCTTCTTGCGCAACCGCCGTTCGCTGATTCAGACGATTGGCCGCGCGGCCCGTAACGCCGATGGTGAAGTCATCATGTATGCAGACGTTGTGACCGATTCGATGAAAGAGGCCATCGAGGAGACGCAGCGCCGTCGCGAGATTCAGATGGCATATAACGAAGAGTATGGCATTGTGCCCAAGACGGTGCGCAAGGCCATCAACGACATCTCAAGTTTTATTGCCGAGGCCGAAAAAACCGTGGGTTCCAAGGGGCGCTCGAAGGGCGACTCTCTTGGCCATGGCGCATTCTATACGCCCGATGAGTCGGGCGAGGGTGGCGTGCCGGAAACGGTGGCGCCCGAGCAGACACTTGCGGAGCAGTTGGAAGAACTGCCGCATGACGAGCTTGTGCGGATTGTCGAAACCATGGAAGAGGATATGCGTAACGCTTCTGCCGCCATGGACTTTGAGGAGGCGGCGCGCCTGCGCGATGCCGTCGTTCAGATTCGGGCGATGCTCGAGGGCGCGTCTGAGGACGAGACGATTGAGCGTTTACGTTCGCAGGCCCGCAAGGGTTCCACGTTCGCATCGGGCAGAAAACGCCAGGGTGCACGGTTTAAGAAATAGCGAACAGGCCCCGAGTTCCCTGTGGAGCTTGGGGCCTGTGTCTTTTGCGCGCTGGAATTCGTGCGTTAGAGGTCTGCGATCAGGGCTTCGGCACAACGGATGCCGTCGGTGGCCGCGCTCATGATGCCGCCGGCATATCCAGCTCCCTCACCACAAGGGTAGAGGCCCGGGGTCGACACGGCATGGCATGTTCGGTCTCGGGTGACGGTGACCGGTGAGCTCGAGCGAGTCTCCACGCCGGTAAGAACGGCATCGGGGCGGTCGTAGCCTCGTAGTTTTTTTCCGAGTAGGGGAAGTCCCAGACGGAGCGACTCGACGATATGCTGCGGCAGGGCTTCGTCAATTGCCGTCCAGGTCACACCGAGCGGATAGGTGGGCTTTACCTTTCCGGGCGCCTTGCTGGCACGTCCTGCGAGGAAATCTCCGACGAGCTGTGCCGGTGCGTTCCAGTTGGAACCGCCCAGGCGATAGGCGGCCGCCTCGCAGGCACGCTGGAGCTCGATGCCGGCGAGCGGGTCATCGTTGGGAAGGTCCTCGGGTGTGACGTTAACGAGCAGGGCGGCATTTGCGTTGCGTCCGCCGCGGGCATTGAGACTGGCGCCGTTGACGCACAGGTGGCCCTGCTCGGAAGAGGCGGCGACAACCTGCCCGCCGGGGCACATGCAAAACGAGAACACGCTGCGGCCGTTGGGAAGATGGGCGACGAGCTTGTAAGGGGCTGCTCCGAGGGCAGGATGTCCCGCCGAGGCTCCGTATTGGACTCGGTCGATGTCGCGCTGCGGATGCTCGATGCGAACGCCCATGGCAAAGGTCTTTTGTGCGAGGGCCACGTTGTGGCCCTTAAGGAGCTCAAAAATATCGCGAGCAGAATGCCCGCAGGCGAGGATGAGGTGCTTTGTCTCGATTGGCTCGCAAGCGGCGTCTTGGGACGATTGGACATCAATACCGGTGATGGCGCCAGACGCGTCGATGCGAATGTCGACGAGCTTCGTTCGATAGCGGACGACACCTCCGAGCTGCTCGATGCGCTGGGATATAGCGGTGACGACCGTGGGAAGGATGTCGGAGCCAATGTGCGGCTTGGCATCCCACAGAATATCGCGGGGCGCACCCGCCTCGACGAAGGTTTCGAGGATAAGGCGATGGGCGGGATTTTTGGTTCCCGTATTGAGCTTGCCGTCC
Source organism: uncultured Collinsella sp. (assembly GCA_902478765.1). Classification (GTDB taxonomy): domain Bacteria; phylum Actinomycetota; class Coriobacteriia; order Coriobacteriales; family Coriobacteriaceae; genus Collinsella. The sequence goes on along the minus strand of CABSMN010000068.1, from coordinate 1,739 downwards.
GAGAAGGTCCCCGCGCCGCCCAGGCCAAACTGGATATTGCTCTCGGGGTCGAGGATGCGCTCCTTTAGAAAGAGGTCGATCGCCTGCGAGCGGCGAAATGCCGGGTCGCCGCGCTCGATGAGCAAGGGCTTAAGACCTGCTTCGGCGAGCGTAAGCGCAGCGAAAAGGCCGGCGCATCCGGCGCCGACAACGACAGGGCGTTCTTGAGGTACGTCGGAGGCGGGGGAGGGGAATGAAGGCTCATCGTCTTCTATCGCGCGTACGCGCGAGCGGTCACGCTCGGCAACGCTGTCGACCGCTTCTCGCTCGAGGTGGGGACTAGTCAGCTCAACACGAAAGCTCAGGATAAAATGGACGTCTCGTTTTTTGCGAGCGTCGATTGACTTGCGGTGGAGCTCGATGGACTTGATCTCGGAGTCCTTGCAACGTAGGACGCGCTTGGCGACTCGCTTGCCAACAATGAGACAGGCATTTTCATCGTCGGCTTCATCGAGCGACGCGTTGACTTGGGTGATTTCGATCATCGAGGTCTCCTTAGAGGCAAGAAAGAGGCCGTCCGGTATCCCAGACGGCCCGAATGCGTTTTTGATTATAGACTGCGCGGCTACAGGCTGCTTGCAGCGCGAATGCCCGAGATCCAGGCCCACGCAAGGTTAAAGCCTCCGCAATCGGCGTCGATGTCGAGCGCTTCACCGCAGACGTAAAGCGGGGCGTCGACAACGCTGCGCGCGCGTAGGCTGGGTGTTGAGATGCTCTCGACAGATACGCCACCACGCGTGACCTGCGCTGAGCGCTCCTCGGCTGTTCCCTTGACGAGCAACTTAAAGTGCTTGAGGATCGAGACCAGGTGGATGACATCGTTGGAGCCTGGATGGCACTGCTCGAACGCTGTGCAGACGACGCGGGAGAGTTGCGGGGCGAGCATGCCGTCGAGCCAACGGGGATCGCGGGGCGAAAAGCCGCCGAGCAGCTCAACGCGCCGGTTGAGCGTATCGAGCAACTCGTCTTTGGAGAGGTCGGGGAAAACGTCGAGCAGGATCGTATCGCCGTGCTGGATACGACGAGAGAGGTTGAAGACAGCGACGCCCGAGATACCGAAGGTTCGAAACAGCACTTCACCGTCTTCGTGCCAGAGCTCATTATGATTGCGGGCGAGCGTCAAGCGGGCGCGGACGCGCAGGCCATCCAACGTCTTGAGCGCCGCCCGATCGCCAAAGACCGTTGCCGATACGGGGCAGAGGATGGGGCGCAGCGAAGTGAGGGGGAGGCGAAACGTATCGGCGATACCGGTGGGGTTGCCGCCCGTGGCGATAATTACGGCATGTGCCTGCAGGGCCACGTTCTTGCGAGGGACATCAGCGAGCGCTTTCCGAAGCGAGCGGAGCTCCGATTTTCGGTCGTCGTGCTTTTTTGCCTTGAGCGCCCGCGCTGGACGGTCTATTTGGAGTGCCCAGCCTTCGGAAGCTTTGTGCGCCGAGGCAACGTAGGCTCCGCAGATTAAGGTGATACCTAGGCGGTCGCAAACGTTGAGAAGCGCGTCGCGCACCGATTCGGCGCGAAGGGAGCGCGGGTACAGCCGGCCTTCCTCGGAGGTTGTCATGATACCCAGCGAGGAGAAGAAACCCATAAGCTCTTGTTCGGGCTGGGGGCCCATGACGGATGTGACGAATGCTGGGTGGTTATACCGCTGAGGATCGATCGATTCGTTGGAGAGGTTGCAGCGGCCGTTACCGGTCGCA
>CABSMN010000067.1 GCA_902478765.1 uncultured Collinsella sp. | reverse complement strand
CGTAGTCTCGTGGGCTCGGAGATGTGTATAAGAGACAGTATGAGGACCGTCTGGGCGAGCGCTATGCCGGAACCGTCTCGTGGGTTAGCAGCATGGGCCTCTTTGTGCGCTTGGACCTGACGCAGGTCGAAGGCTTGGTTTCGATCAAGAGCCTGGGCAACGAGTGGTTCGAGTTCGACGAGGATGCGCTTACGCTGACGGGCGCCGACACGGGGACTCGCTATGAACTGGGCCAGCGCGTGATTATCGAGGTCTCGCGCGTCAATACCACGCGTGGGCACTTGGACTTTAAGCTTATCCATTAGCCAAATCTCGACTCATGGCGGGAGAGCGGAGGGCGGTCTTTCGGGGCCGCCCTCCGCATTTGGATCATGGCTACCTTGCCGTCTGCTCGGCCGCCCGCTTACCTGCTATTCGAGAGGTAAAACCTACCAAAATAAACCTGTCCCTTTTTGGCAGGTTTACAAGAAAGCGGGGATGAGATGGCGACGGTGTATGGTTATGCGCGGGTGAGTTCGCGCGATCAGAATCTTAATCGGCAGCTGGATGCGCTGGGCGCCTATGGCGTGGGCTCGGCGAATATTTATGCCGACCATGCGAGCGGCAAGGACTTCGATCGACCGCGCTATCGCGAGCTGCTGCACGTCCTGGGAGACGGGGACGTGCTGGTGGTGCTTTCTATCGACCGACTTGGTCGTAATTACTCCGAGATTCTTGAGGAATGGCGACGCATTACCAAGGAGCTCGGGGTTGCCATTGTGGTGTTGGACATGCCATTGCTTGACACGCGCGCCAGGGCAAGCCGCACGCCGGATGTGACCAATACCCTGATTGCCGATATTGTGCTGCAACTGCTGAGCTACGTGGCGCAGGTGGAGCGCGAGAATATCCATCGGCGCCAGGCGGAGGGAATTGCAGCGGCGCGGGCGCGAGGGGTTCGTTTCGGTCGACCTCGCAAGCCGTGCCCTCCTCAGTTTGATCTGGTACGCGATAGCTATGAGGCGGGCGATATTACCCGCAGCCAGGCAGCAAAGTGCCTGGGCGTGTGCGTGGGGACGTTCGATCGCTGGATGCGCGAGGCGGGGTAGGGGTTTGCGTCGCTTTGTCGCTTCCTGTTGCGATTCAAATTTTGATACGGTGGCGATGTCATTCGGGGCTACACTCGCTGATATTCAAAAAAGGAGGTAGGCCCTTGGCGCGCGTAAAACAAATAATCGGATGGACCGCGATCGTTCTGTTCGCTGCAACGCTGGCGGGCATCTGGGTGCTGACGGAGCAAAATGCGGTGGAGACGTCGTTGCTGAGCGAGTCCACCGCGCGTGTGGTGGAGGGTCAGGCTACGGGCGTACAGGCTGCCGATGTCGCGGGTGAAGCTCAGGCCGAGAACGGGATGACAGGGGGCACCGATTCGGCTGCTTCGAATGTCCGGTCTGGCCGACTTGCTTCCATTCGCATGTGGGTGGGCACGAACGTCCGTCGCGTTGCCCATACCGTAGAGTTTTTCTTCGTCGGATTGTTCGCCTCGGTGGTCGTGGTTTGCTTTTCCAGGCGTCCGTGGAGCGTATGCTCCCGTTGCGTGCCCGTGTTGCTCTTTTGCGCCGTCTGCTCCGTTGGCGATCAGGTACATAAGATCTTTGTTCCCGGCAGGCATTTCGACGTTATCGATTTAGGATTCGATGCTGCGGGCTATGTCACCGCCATGCTGTTGGTATTGCTGGTCTCCGCATGGGTGCACCACGAGACGCGCCCCATCGGCGCCCATGCGAGGCGCTAGCCGGTAACAAACCCGTTTCTGATCATGCGACCTTGTTGAATTATTTTGTGTCGCGCGTATTTCCGAGCGGTCGGATTTGAGGGGCGAGCGGTAGAACGCTCGTCCTTTGTGCGCCACGATGCGGCACAATGTACCGTAAAAGCTGTTTGTATCCGGTACGAATCGTTCGTTGGTCTTTAATTCTTCTCAACGGAGGTGTTTGAGATGGCAAACGGATTGCTTTTGCGGCTTCGCGAGCGTGAGCTCAGCGCGAGCCCGGCGGAACGCAATGTCATCGCATATGTGAGCGCTCATCCGCACGAGGTGGTCGGGCTGTCCGTCCGCGGTCTTGCCGATGCCACGTTCTCCTCGCCCTCGAGCATTTTGCGCTTTTGCAAGCGTTTGGGTTTTGCGGGCTACAAGGAGTTCCAGCGCGAACTGATTGCCGAGCTGGCGCTCTTAGGTGACAAGAAAGACGTAGCCCTCGAGGACATCTCCATGGATGACAGCGTCGAACGTATCGTGGGGAAGGTGATGAAAAGCAACGTGCGCACGATCGAAGCGACGGCGCGAACGCTCGATTACACCGTCTTGGAGCGATGCGCGGCCTATCTTAAGCGGGCACGCGCAGTCAATCTGTTCGGTATCGGTGCCTCTCGTTTGGTCGCGCACGATCTGGCGCAAAAGCTCATGCGTGTCGACAAAGAGTGCCATCTGTACGACGACTGGCATGATCAGCTCTTGTGTGCCAAGAACATGCATGAGGGCGATATGGCAATCGCCTTTAGCTACTCGGGCTTGACGCAAGAGGTGCTGGACTGCACCGCCGAGGCCCAACGTCACAACTGTCCCGTTGTGGCCGTGACCAAAGTAGATGGATCATCCAAGCTTGCCACCATGGCCGATGCCGTGCTCGGCGTCGCTGCGAGTGAGCCCTTGGTCCGCAGCGGTGCCATGGCTTCGCGTATGGCCCAGCTTATGGTTGTCGATGCCCTGTACGCTGCTTACGTTGCCAGCGACTACGAACGGGCGACGCATGTCATTAAGCAAAACTACATCGAGAAACAGGAAAGATGAGGTGAATGAAATGCTCGATTTAACAAAATTCACGACCGAAAAGCGTAATCAAAGGTCTATGGACCTCGATACGATGACATCGCTGCAAATCGTTACGACGATGAACGATGAGGATCTTCGTGCCGTCCAGTCGGTCACAAAAGTGTTGCCCCAGGTTGCCACAGCAATCGACTGGGCTGCTGAGGCACTCGAGCGCGGCGGGCGCGTCTTTTACATGGGCGCAGGCACCAGCGGTCGTCTGGGCGTACTCGACGCTTCGGAGTGTCCGCCCACGTTTGGCGTGTCACCCGATCTGATTGTCGGGCTCATTGCCGGAGGCGAGACGGCGTTTATCAAGGCTGTCGAAGGTGCCGAAGACAGTGAGGAGCTCGGCGCGAGCGACCTGCGGGGGCGTGGACTCTCGGACAAGGATCTTGTCGTTGGCCTGGCGGCAAGCGGTCGTACTCCCTATGTGGTGGGCGGCCTTGTATACGCCAAGGCAACTGGGTGCAAGACGATCGCAATTGCCTGCAACCAAGGGTCGAAGATCGGGGAGAGCGCAGATCTTGCCATTGAACCCGTGCCCGGTCCCGAGGTACTGACCGGCTCAACGAGGCTCAAGGCGGGAACGGTTCAAAAGCTCATTCTCAACATGATTTCGACCGGTGCCATGGTCAAGATCGGCAAGGTATACCAAAACCTGATGGTCGATGTGCAGCAGACGAACGAGAAGTTGGTGGTGCGCGGCCAGAACATCGTGATGGAGGCGACCGGCTGCACGCGCGAGCGCGCTATTCAGGCGCTTGCAGATGCCGGCGGCCACGTAAAAACCGCTATTGTCTCGGTACTGCTGGACTGCGATGCCGAGCAGGCTGCGGTAGCTCTTGAGCGAGCGCGAGGCCATGTCCGTGCTGCGGTGAGTGGCCATGAGAAGAGCGATGCCGATGCCCAATAGGTGTGCGGCGTGAGCTGATATGACATCCAGACGAGATACCCAATACAAGGAGGAGTTATGACGAACAAAGAGCTGGCTCAAAAGCTGCTGGACCTTTTGGGCGGTAAAGACAACGTGCTCGCAAACGCGGCGTGCATGACGCGCCTGCGCGTGACCGTCAAAGACGCGGGCAACGTCGACACGGAGGGTATTAAGGCACTCGACGGCGTGATGGGCCTGGTCGAGGACGACACGATGCAGATCGTGCTGGGGCCGGGCAAGGTGAATAAGGTGCTCGAGGAGTTCTCCAAGCTCACTGGCCTTGCGAAAGGCGTTGCCGACGAGAGCGTGGTTGACGCTGCGGCCACAAACAAGGCCGCGCAGAAGGCCAAGTACGAGTCTAAGCCGGTTCAGGCCTTCCTCAAGAAGATTTCCAATGTCTTCGTCGCCCTGCTTCCCGGCATCATTGCGGCTGGCCTCATCAACGGTATCTGCAACGTCATCAACGTCTCGACGGCAGGCGCGCTTGCAGGCGAGTGGTGGTACCAGGGCATTCGTTCCATGGGCTGGGCCCTGTTTGCCTATCTGCCCATCTTGGTGGGCTATAACGCGGCACGTGAGTTTGGTGGCTCCGCTGCGCTGGGCGGCATCGCCGGCATGATGTGTATCGCCAACAGTGCCATGCCCCTGCTTGCGCCTGGCGCGGCCGATCCTGCCACTGCCATTCTGCTGCCGCTCACCAATGCGCAGTACAACCCCGCAGCGGGCGGCATGATCGCGGCTCTTATCGCCGGCGCATTTTTTGCCTGGATGGAGCGTCAGATTCGCAAGGTTATGCCCAACGCACTCGACACGTTCTTGTCCCCGCTGCTGGTGCTCATCATCGGCGCCTTTGCTCTGATGCTCGTCATCCAGCCGGTTGGCGCATGGCTGACGACTGCCATCTTTAGCGTTTTGACCTTTATCTTCGAGAAGCTGGGCGTCCTGGGCGGCTATATCCTGTCGGCAGGTTTCTTGCCACTGGTGTCTGTCGGCCTGCATCAGGCGCTCACGCCGATCCACGCTATGCTCAACGATCCCGACGGCGCTACCAAGGGCATCAATTACCTGCTTCCCATCCTTATGATGGCTGGCGGCGGTCAGGTCGGTGCCGGTCTGGCGCTGTACTTTAAGACCAAGAACGCCAAGCTCAAGAAGTACGTCGCCGAGTCCATTCCCGTTGGAATCCTGGGTGTGGGCGAGCCTCTGATGTATGCTGTTGCGCTGCCGCTCGTTCGCCCGTTTGTGACGGCCTGCCTGGGTGCCGGATTTGGCGGCGCGCTCGCGGCGCTGCTTCACATCGGCACGGTTTCTCAGGGCGTTTCCGGTCTGTTTGGCTTGCTGATCGTCGTTCCTGGCCAGCAGCTCGGCTACGTTGCCGCTATGCTGCTTGCCTATGCCGCCGGCTTTGTCCTGACGTGGTTCTTTGGCGTCGACGAGCAGAAGATCAACGAGTTCTTTGGCGAGTAGTTTGATATCGCGAGCCGTGTTGCTCAGAGCTCGCGGCGCGCAGCAGATTTCTTGATGCTATGGTTGTGCCGGCGGGGCTAACTGCTCCGCCGGCCTTTTTTAAAGGAGCGTTGAAGCGTGAAAACGGGTATTTCGATTTATCTTTCCAGCCCTCTGCAGGATATTGAGCGAACGATTGAGCGTGGCGCCGCGGCGGGTGCACGCTATGCGTTCACCTCGCTGCATATTCCCGAGGATGGGGGAGCGGCGTATGCCGATAAGGTCCGTCATGTACTGTCGCTGCTTTCCGCCCGTGGCATTGCGCTCATTGCCGATGTGGGACCGCGCACGTGCGATTTGCTCGGGCTTGAGCGCATCGAGGACCTGCGCGATCTGGGGTTGGAATACCTTCGTTTGGACTATGGCTTTAGCGCCCGGCGGGTCGCGGAGCTGTCCGGTGTATTTCGCATTGTGGTCAATGCATCGACGGTGAGTTCTGATGAAATCGCATCGTGGCGTGAGGCCGGTGCCGATGTGACTCGTTTTGCCGCCTGCCACAATTTTTACCCTAAGCCTTATACCGGTTTAGCTCTGGAGGACATTGCTCGGACGAATCTTCGTCTTGCGGCGCTTGGATTCGAAATCATGGCTTTTGTGCCGGGTGATGCCAACGTTCGCGGGCCGGTATTCGAGGGACTTCCGACGGTCGAGGCACATCGCGGTCGCGCGTCAAAGGTTGCCCTCAACATGCTTGAGCTCGCACATGGCGCCGATTGCGACATTGTGTTGGTCGGCGACCCCGATCTTTCCGATGCGGGCTGGGCGCAGTTTGCTCAAGTTTCCGCCGGATACGTGGACCTGCAATGCGAGCTTGAGTCCGGTTATGCCTATGTACGTGGGCAGATTCATCACGACCGGCCCGATTCGAGCGTCCTCATCTTTAGGTCTCAGGAGTCGCGCACGACGCTTAAGCCGGATTCCGTGCCGACGGATGCCGGAGCCGGTCTGCCACGAAAGGCAGGCTCGATTGCCGTCAGCAATAGCGGATACGGACGCTACGAAGGCGAGCTCGAGATTGCGCGGGTCGATCTTCCCGGCGACGAGCGCATGAACGTCGCGGGCCACATTACGCCCGAGGCAATGGAGCTGCTGCCGTTCATCAAGCGCGGATTCGGGGTGCGGTTCGTTTAGCGTGTGACCTGTGCGCTACAATTGGCCCATCGTGCGAAGGCACCCGTATGGCGTATGCCTGCGTTGGCCGATCTGTATTTGGAGGATTCCCATGACCGTACTGTTTGTTGAATATCCCAAGTGTTCGACCTGTAAAAAGGCCAAGGCGTGGTTGGACGAGCATGGGGTCGAGTATGTCGACCGCGATATCGTTGCGGACAATCCCACGGCTGTCTCTTATACACATCTCCGAGCCCACGAGACTACGC
>CABSMN010000066.1 GCA_902478765.1 uncultured Collinsella sp. | reverse complement strand
GAGATGCAGCGTAGTCTCGTGGGCTCGGAGATGTGTATAAGAGACAGCCGCTATTGCCATCACTTTGACGATCAGCAGATCACCGACCTGGTGCGCGGCGTCCGTACGTTCTACAAGAGCGGCGAGGTCCCCGTGCGTGAGCTTGAGCGCTTCCATGCCGACGGTCGTAGCGGCGAGCTCAACCGCTATGTGATTCTCAAGCGCCTGTAGGCATCGACGACTCGCCGCCGAGCCGCACCGCATCTTCCGGGCAAACTATGCCCGCCCTTTTTCAATCCATTGACGGAACGTGCAGCTATGCGTTCCATACTTATGACCAAGGAGCCTCATGGGAGCCGTCCACGTTCGCACGCCTAAGAACTTTGTGCTCGAGGAGCGCCTGGAACGCTACGCCGATGCGATTGAGACAAACCCCGAGGCTTATGCCGGAGATTGGCGCAAGGCCTGTGCGCCCGCAGGCAGCAAGCCCTTCGAGCACCTTCACCTGGATCTTGGCTGTGGCAAGGGAACGTACCTTGTAGAACGCGCGGGCCACGAGCCAAACACCCTCTTTATCGGCATGGACCAGGAGCCCATCTGCATTGCCTATGCCGCGCAGAAAATCTGCGAGCAGGAGCTATCCAACGCACTCGTCCTGCCCCGAGGCGCCGCATCGCTGCCACAGCTATTTGCCGCAGGCGAGCTCGATGCCATCACCATCAACTTTCCCACGCCGCAGCCCAAGGCCAAGTACGCCAAAAAACGACTCGTCCATGTCGACCATTTGATGCTCTACCGCCCGCTCTTTGCAGCCAACGCCACCGTCACGCTGCGCACCGACAGCAAACCATTGCGCGATTACGCCCTGGGACAGTTTGCCGCGGCCGGCTACGACACGCTTTGGGTAAGTGACGACGTACGCCGCGACCATCCCGAGCATCCCGAGACCGAGTACGAGCGCCGCACGCGCGAGATGGGTGCCGCCGTCTATGGCATTCGCGCCACACCTGGAGCGCAGCCCAGCGATGAACAGCTCGCGGCGGGCCGCGCGCAGGAGCAAAGCCTTGCCTGCTACCTGCCCGAAAACCTCGATGCGCTCACCTATGTACCTCTGGGCATGGAAGAGGCCGTCGAGAACTTTAGAAACCGCGCCCGCAAAGGCAAGAAGCGCCTGCCGCAGGAGTCCTAGGGGCTTCTGATGGTCGCGGCGTCGGCAAACAAGTGAAAATAGGCGTCAGCGAACGACCCTCAAACCTAAGTGAGTAGACTTTTTTGCAATAGCCAAGCACAACCCGCATAACGAAAACTAAAACCGCAGGTAGAGCTCTTGCGCAAAAGCCATGTGCTCGCGATATTGCAAAAAGTCTACTCACTTAGCTGGCAACTGCACCAAACGGCTGGGCAGAACGCCCATTTCCTGCATTTTCTCGCGCGCTGGCACCCCGCGCCGCTGCTACGCCATAATAGTTGGCGGACAAACGGCGAGAGAAAGCAACCACATGGCACAGACCACGACAGATACTTCCGCCCGAGAACGAGCTGGCGCCGGCGCCGCCAGCTCGTTCTCGGGCGGCACGGGAACCGAAGCCGAATTCGGCTCGCTCGGCGCGCTCTCCCCCACCTGGTGGGAGCCCGAGGATGGTAGCGAGCCCGAACCATGGCTCACGCCCGATCAGGCCTTCGAACGCTTCTTTGAATGGACAAGCGACCGCGGTATTGAGCTGTGGGACCACCAGGAAGAGGCCCTCATGGATCTAGCCGCCGGTGACCATGTCATTTTGGGAACACCGACCGGATCGGGCAAGTCGCTTGTCGCGCTAGGCATGCTCTTTATGGGCATGGCACAGGGCAAGCGCTGTTATTACACGGCCCCCATCAAGGCTCTGGTCAGCGAAAAGTTTTTCGACCTTGTGCAGGTGCTCGGCCGCGATAACGTCGGCATGATCACCGGCGACACGCATATCAACACCAAGGCGCCCGTCATCTGCTGCACGGCAGAAATCCTTGCCAACGATGCACTGCGCGAGGGCGAGGGCGCCGACGTGGGCTGCGTCGCCATGGACGAGTTCCACTATTTTGCCGACCCCGACCGCGGCTGGGCCTGGCAGGTGCCACTGCTCACCCTGCCTCACACGCAATTCATGCTCATGAGCGCCACGCTCGGCGATGTCACTGCCATCGCCGCCTCACTCGAGGAACACACCGGCGCTACCTGCGACTTGGTCGTCGATGCCCCACGCCCCGTGCCGCTGAGCTACGACTACGTGACGACCTCCCTCGAGGGCACCGTCGAGCTCGCGATGCGCGGCGGAGAGGCCCCGCTCTATATCGTGCACTTTAGCCAGGATGCCGCCCTTGCGACGGCACAGTCGCTCGCCAACTTTGGCATTGCCAGCAAGGAACAGCGCGAGGCCATCAAGGAGGCGGCCAAGGGCACGAGCTTCTCGACGGCCTTCGGCAAGATCCTCAAGCGTTTGCTTGGCTGCGGCGTCGGCGTGCACCACGCCGGTATGCTGCCGCGTTATCGTCTGCTGGTCGAGCGTTTGGCGCAGCAGGGCCTGCTGCCCGTCATCTGCGGTACCGATACGCTCGGCGTCGGCATCAACGTGCCCATCCACACCGTGGTGCTCACCGCGCTCACCAAGTTCGACGGCTACAAGATGCGTCGCCTGCGCGCCCGTGAGTTCCATCAGATCGCTGGTCGCGCCGGCCGTTCGGGCTTCGATACCGAGGGCATGGTCATCGCCGAGGCCCCGGAGCACGAGATCGAGAACGCTAAGCTCATGGCCAAGGCGGGCGACGACCCCAAGAAGCTCCGCAAGATTAAAAAGAAAAAGGCCCCCGAGGGCTTTGTCACCTGGAACAAGCAGACCTTTGAGCGCCTGATCGAGACGCAGCCCGAGACGCTCAAGCCGCGCCTTCGCATCACACACTCCATGGTGATTAGCGTGGTCGAGCAGGGCGGCGATGCCCGAGCCCGCGTGCACGACCTCATCGAGACAAGCCTGCAAACGCTCGAGGAAAAGGCAAAACTCGAGGTTCGTGCCGACGAGATCTTCGCCACGCTCATCGACTCCGGCGTCGTCGTACGCACCGAGGTGCCGCCCGCACCCGACGCTCCGGCTGACGCCGCACCGGACATCGACTATGCACTGACGGTCGACCTGCCCGAGGACTTTGCGCTCGATCAGCCGCTCTCGCCGTTTTTGCTTGCCGCGTTGGAACTACTCGACCCCGAGAGTGAGACCTATACCATGGATCTCATCTCGATGGTCGAGGCTACGCTCGAGGACCCCAAGCAGGTATTGCGCGCACAGGAGCGCGCCGCGCGCGACCGCGCGATGGCCGAAATGAAGGCTGACGGCGTCGAATATGAGGAACGCCTGGAGCGCATCCAGGATGTCACCTACGAAAAGCCGCTCGAGGACTTGCTCGATGCCGCCTTCGACAAGTACTGCCAGGAAGTGCCCTGGGCCAACGACTACCAGCTCTCGCCCAAGAGCGTCCTGCGCGACATGCTGGAGAGCGCGAGCGATTTTAAGGGCTATATCCAAAAGCTCGGCATCGCCCGCTCCGAGGGCATCCTGCTGCGCTACCTAGCCGAGGCCTACCGTTCCCTCGATCGCACCGTGCCCATTGAGAAACGCGATGAGCGCTTGCGTGACATCATTTCGTGGCTCGGCTTTGTGGTGCGCTCGGTCGACTCGAGCCTGGTGGACGAGTGGGAGAACGCCGGCAACCCCGCTGCACTCGACGCCGCACCGCCGCAGGGCATCGACGAGGTCGTTGCGGACCGTCGCGGCTGCACGCTGTTGGTGCGCAACGCACTCTTCCGCCGCGTGACCCTTGCCGCCCGCGAGCACGTTCGCGACTTGGGCGAGCTCGATGAGGACTGGGGCATGAGCGAGGTCCGCTGGCAAAGGGCGCTCGACGCCTATCACGAGCAACACGAGGAAATCCTCACCGACGGAGATGCCCGCAGTGCCGCGATGTTTTCCATCGATGAATCCGACGAGAAGACCGATCACGTGTGGCACGTGCACCAGATCTTTGCCGACGAAGATGGCGACCACGATTTTGGCATCATGGGCGATGTCGATCTGGACGCCACGCAAGACGGCGGCGAGGTCATCTTCAAAAACTACCGCGTCGGCTTTATCGAGGACCTGCTCGAGAACTAGCCGACCATACTGGAACGAAGCGGGGCCGCTGGCAACATCGCCAGCGGCCCCGCTTTTGCACTATATGCTATGCCTTACTCGGCATCCTCGACCTCATATGAATCCGCCTCGGCGGGCTCATCGTTTGTCTCTGTCGCAGCCCCGCGCGCCTCGTCAAACGCCGCCTTCATGGTCTTGTTGCCCCACGTGAGCTTACGGATGGTAAGATCGTCGGCTTTCTTGTTGGCCAGGCGCAGATTGTTCTCGGAGGACAGCAACGCCTCCTTGGTTTTCTGCAGATGGCTAATCGTCTTGTCAATCTCATCGATCGCCGTTTGGAACTTGCGGCTCGCGATCTCGTAGTTGCGGCCAAAGTCGTTCTTGAACTTCTCCATCTTGGCCTCGAAGTTCGTGACATCGATGTTCTGCTGCTTGTACTCCGCTAGCTCCTGTTTATAGCGCAATGAACCCATGGCGGCGTTGCGAAGAAGCGTAATCATGGGAATGAAGAACTGCGGGCGGATCACGTACATCTTTTCATAGCGGTAACTCACGTCGACGATACCCGCGTTATAAAGCTCACTCTCGGGCTCCAGCAGGGTGCAGAGCACCGCATACTCACAGCCTTTCTGGCGACGATCATGATCGAGTTTCTTAAAGAAGTCCTCGTTTTTATGCTTGGTCGCGGTCTCGTCGTTCTCGTTTTTCATCTCGAACATAATCGAAATGACCTCGTTGCCGCTCGCATCGCACTCGCGGAAGATAAAGTCGCCCTTGGTGCCCTCGGACGCATCGTTATCTTTCTCGAAGTACGCGTTAGGAAACGCCGTCATGCGCAGACGGTTAAACTCGGTCTCGCAGTGCTGCTCGAGCGACTCGCCCACCATCTTGGTGGACAGGCGAACCTTCATGTCCTTAAGGCGCTCAATCTCTTCGTCCTTGTAGCGAATCAACTCGTCGCTCACGCGCTTGGCCTGCGCAAGCTCGAGCTCGTGCGCTGCTCTGGCCTGTTCCTCGCGCGAATCGCGCACCGCCAGCTCGCTCGTCAGCTTGGCACGTGCCTCGTCACGCTCACGCTCTGCCGCGGCGACCGCCTCCGATAGGTTCATTTTGGCCGCCAGCTCCTGTTCGCGCAGCTGCGCACGCAGGCCCTCGACCTCCTGCTCGGACTGAGCCTTTGCGGCGGAAAACTTCTCCTGCACCTTCGCGCGATAGTCAGTAAGCGCGCGCTCGGCCTCACTGCGAGCGGCATCGAGCTCACGCTGCGACTCTGCCGCGGCAGCAGCAAGCGCCATCTCCTGGGCCTTGTCCGCAGCGGAGAGCTTTGCCTGTAGCTCAGCAATCTGAGCGTCGCGGGCGGACAGATCGCTTTGAGCAGCATTGCGCGCCGCCGCCTCGGCAAGTTTGGCTTCGTCATCCTTGCGTCCCAGCTGCGCACGCAAGTTGTCAATCTCGCGCTGCAGCTCGGCATTCTCCTTTTGAGCATCGGCGCGGGCCTCAACCGCCGCACGCTGGCTTGCACTCTCGCGCTCTGCGGCAGCGCCCTCGAGCTTGGCGCGCAGCTCGGCAAGTTCGGCATCGCGCTTGGCGACCTCTTGTGCCAGCTGTTGAGCCGCAGCGTTCTTCTGCTCGACAAGCTGAGCGTTGCGCTGAGACTCCGCCTCCTGCAAAGCAGCCGTCGAACGCGAGCGCTCAAGCTCCAGCGCCTGCTCGCCCTCGCGCTGGACTGCCTTCACACGCTCATCCAGATCGCGCGAAAACTCGGCATCGCGTACTTGCTTGACGATATCCGCATAGCCAGACGCATCGACCTTAAAAACTTCGCCACAATGCGGGCACTTGATCTCATTCATAGCCGCTCCTCGATGGACGCAAATTTCAACCGCCTACACTCTACCGCGCCGCACGGACAAAAAAGGCGCCGCTGCCATAATGGCAACGGCGCCAGAATCACCACAAAGGCGTCTGTCCTTTGTGGTGATTTGGGTCCCTACAGGTCGCGGTAGTCGATCAGGCGAAGATCAGGTTGAGACTCAAGCCAAGCGCGCAGCTCAGGATCGATCAGCGCATCGACCTCCTTGGTACGATCAGTCGTAAGTGAGCTGTTCTCGAGGATAAAACGATCAAGATAGCCCGGGTGACACACAAAGACGACCGTCTCGCCGTCCTCCATCTCGCGAACCGTCTGTATAATCGAGTCCTTGGGTTCGTAGCCCGGCTCCATCGAGCGCATCACCATGCGCAGATCAGTATCTCCGCAATGCACCACAGCCGCGGGGTCGAAGCTCGCCTTTTGCTCCTTAAGGCCCAGCTCCTGAGCAACCGCCGAGATCGCTCGGTTAAGGTTTTTGCTCATGACGGCATGGGCCTCAAAGTAATCGGGCTCGCGGCCCACGATCTCGACAAAGCGGTCATGCTGCGCGCGAATCTCGATGCAGGCCTCGTCGAAGTCTATCAACTCCTCGCCGCGCTTAAAATGCTCGCGGAAGGTACGGCTGCTATGGAACTCGCCGTTCTCGTTGAGCATGCTCGGAA
>CABSMN010000065.1 GCA_902478765.1 uncultured Collinsella sp. | reverse complement strand
CATACGAGATTAGCGAGTGTCTCGTGGGCTCGGGCGATGTGGAGATGATGGTTCCGAACTCGACGGGCTTTAAGGCGAGCCTTACCTTGGGCAGCGGCGACTTCGAGAGCGATTTCCTTCCGCTTGGCTACGACGGCGAGACCATTTTGAATCTTGAATTCGATAACGGCGATAAGTCTGCTACGTATCGTTTTGAGGTCGGTTCGGGCGACATGTCATTTAATTCAGAGTGACGGGCGGTTATCGAAGACTTATATACCATAGCTGCGCTGTTTGATGGAGGCGTCGGAGCCGTGACGGGCTCCGACGCCTTTGCCTTTACAATGGGGTCATGGAACAGATTATCTTGAACATACTCGAGGCTCTGCGTCGCGGCGAGACCGTGGACGACAAAGCGCTCGTCAAACTGATACATGCCGAGGCGCGCCGTGAGGGTGCCGACAAACGCGATTTGGCCAAGCGCCGTCTGCTGCCGTTCTACCAGCGGGTAAAACGTGAGGAGCCGGCTCGTTGGGCTGGGTGGAATGTCGATGCCGAGCTGGAACGTCGACTGCTGCAGGTGCTGCGTATGAAGCCTCGTCGCACGGCTTCGGGCGTGGCGACCATTACCGTTATCACCAAGCCCTGGCCATGCTCGGGCGATTGCCTGTTTTGTCCCAACGATCTGCGCATGCCCAAAAGCTACCTGCACGCCGAGCCGGCGTGCGCCCGTGCGGAGCAAAATTGCTTTGACCCGTATCTGCAGGTGAGCGCTCGTCTGACCGCGCTTTCGCAGATGGGGCACGCAACCGATAAGATTGAGCTCATCGTGCTCGGTGGCACCTGGAGCGACTATCCGCAAGGGTATCAGACGTGGTTTATGTCGGAGCTTTTCCGTGCGCTCAATGACGATGCCGTCGCCGGCGTGGCGGCCAACCCCATGCTGGCGCGTCCGGGCATCAGCCGTGCCGAGGCGGGGCGCCTGCTCGATGACGCTCCCGCCGATGCGCTGCCGCCGGTGGTAACAGAGCGCCGCGAGCGCTATCGGGTTGCCGGCATTGCGACAGACGAGGCTGAGCTTGCTGCTGGCGTTGCCGACGAGCAGGAGCGTGTGGATGCTGCCGTGGGCGGCTACAACCGCGCGGTGCGTCGTCTGTACGGCCCTGGTACGCCGTGGGGCGAGGTTGCCAAGTGGCAGACGGCAACGATGGAGGAACTTGAGCGTCAGCAGCGCATCAACGAGACGGCGAAGCATCGCGTGGTGGGGCTCGTTATCGAGACGCGCCCCGATGCCGTAACGCCGCAGGCGCTTACGCTCATCCGCCGCCTGGGCTGCACCAAGATCCAGATGGGTATTCAGAGTCTCGACCAACATTTGCTCGATATCAACGAGCGTCGTATTTCGGTGGCGCAGATCGAGCGGGCGTTTTCGCTTGCGCGCCTGTTTGGCTTTAAGATCCACGCGCATTTTATGCTTAACTTGCTGGGCGCCACGCCCGAGGGGGACAAGCGCGACTACGAACGCTTTATGACCGAAGGGGCCTTTATGCCCGACGAGGTCAAGGTTTACCCGTGTGCGCTCATCGAGGGCTCGCGTCTGGTGGGCTGCTACGAGCGCGGCGAGTGGCGTCCCTATACCGAGGAAGAGCTGCTCGATGTGCTGGCCGACGACATCGTGGTGACGCCGGCGTTCTGCCGCATCAGTCGCATGATCCGCGACTTTAGTTCCGACGACATCATGGTGGGCAACAAGAAACCCAACCTGCGTCAGCTCGTCGAAAACCGCTTGGCCGCTCGGGGTGACGGTGCGACGGTGCGCGAGATTCGCTATCGCGAGATCAGCACGGCGGGTGCCGACTTGGATGAGCTATCTCTTGATGAGGAGGTGGCGTACGAGACGCCGGTGACGCACGAGTGCTTTTTGCAGTGGGTGACGCCGCAGGGCAAGATCGCGGGCTTTTTGCGGTTGTCGCTGCCCGACCATTCGTTTGTTGCCGCGCATGCGGACGAGTTGCTGACGATGCCGGACGAGGCGATGATTCGCGAGGTACACGTGTATGGCATGGCGGCGCGCGTGGGGCATCAAGGCCAGGCGGCCCAGCACCATGGGTTGGGGCGTCTGCTCGTAGAGCGTGCGTGCGAGATTGCCCGGGATGCGGGTTATACGCGCATCAACGTGATCAGCGCGATTGGTACGCGCGAGTACTATCGCCATTTGGGTTTTTACGATCATGGACTCTATCTGCAAAAGGAGCTCTAGATGAACAAGCCGAGTGTTTCTGCTGGCGTCGTTGCCGGCGTTGCCCTGGGAGCCGCGGCGCTTGGTGCGGCCGCCGTCGCTGTTCGTGCTGCCTGTCTGCAGGTTGCGCGAACCCGCAATGGGTTGGCGCGTGTGAAACGCGTGCACGATGGGGACGGCGATGAGATTCGCGTGTTGGTGCAAGGCGGCGTCTACCAAAGCGCAAGCTACGTTGGTGAGCGTTGGGCGGAGCCCGTCTTTGCGTACTATCGTGCGTTTGACGACGTGTTTGAGTCCGAGGATGCGATGCACGATGCTTATGGTCACGGCATCAACCGCATGCTTGTGCTGGGTGGCGGCGGGTTTGCCTATCCTAAGTTCGCGCTGATGTCGCACGAGGGCTTGCGCATGGACGTCATCGAGTATGACGGAGAGATTACGCGCCTGGCGCGCCGCTGGTTCTACCTAGACGAGCTGGAGCGCGCGGCGGGCGATCGCCTGCGGGTGATAACCGCTGAGGCTCGCTCGTATTTGGGTGTGACGAGCGTGGGCCATCGTCGCTACGACGTGGTCGTGAGCGATTGCTTTGGCGGTGCCGAGCCCGTACGCGAGCTGGCGACGGTTGAGGCGTTGCGTTTGGTGCGAGGCAGCCTGAACCCCGGGGGTATCTACGTTGCCAATATCGTGAGCGCAAACGAGGGGAGCGACGTAACGTTCCTGCGCGATTGCGCCGCCACGGCGCTCGAGGTGTTCGCCCACGCCTGGGTGGTCCCATGTGGCGATGCAGAGTTCGGCGGCGAGGAGAACTACCTGCTCATCGCCAGCGACGGCAACTACGCCTTTGCCGAAGCCGTGCCCTTCGACACCGACTTCCTCGGTACCGTTCTTCACGACAAATAGGTCTCCCCGTCCCAAAAAGACTGGTCTTAGGCGTGGTCGCGCCAGCCGAGAACGCGCTGCTTCATGTCTTCGATGTCGAGCACGCCTTCGGCAAAGCCTTTGCGCACGAGCTCCTCGGGAACGAATTCGTCGTACCGATCAAAGTAAGGCACCTCGCCGGGATAGACGAGGTCGATGGGGTCGAAGTCTTTCTCGGCTTCGGCGGCGAGCACTTCAAAGAACGTCTCCTCGTCGGCCTTCATCTTAAACTGCATAAAGTACGGGCGTGACGGGTCGAGTCCGCGAAGGCCCAACTCAGCGGCGCATTTAATCTTGAGCATGCGCTCGAGCGCCAAAAAGGCGTAGCTGCCCAACCAGGGGAAGAGCACCCAGGTGTCGCCACCCAGGTTGATGAGCGGCTTAGTTCCCGCGCCCGAAATCTCGGCCGTATGGCGAGCCTGCGCCAGACGGGCCCGCGCGTTACCCATCAGGTACGGATACGCCGCGTGCTCGTTGAGCGCCTTGCGCATACGCTCGAGTACGTGTGTATTGATGCCGCCGGGGCAGTCGCCAAAGTAGGCCGGCACCCGGCCCTTGACCTGCGTGGCAAAGACGGTGTGACGCTTCCAGTCCACTTCCTCGACAATCCAGCAATGGCCGGCGATGGCAATGCGCTCACCGGGCGGGGGCGGGTTGACAATCGTGCCCAGCTCGGCCGATTCGCTGCGAACGGTGAACTCCTCGTTTTCCTGGAACACGGCGTAGAACTTAAAGTTGTTGATGATGCGCTCGCCCGCGAGACCCACGATGAGCCCGCCGCCCTCGGTGACTTGGATATGGTCGATCTTAATGAGGTGACGCAGCAACACGCGATAGTCATCGGCCGAGATGCGATGGAAATAGCTGAGTGTGAGCACGCGCTGGGCAAGCTCTGCCGGCGTGAGTTCGCCGGTGCTGGCAAGCGTCGACATAGTCTGGTGGTAGAGCAGGCTGTAGGGGAGTCGATCGAGCTCGGGCGGCTCGACCCACTTTTCCTCGCGATAGAGTTGTACGAGCGCGATGCCCTGCAGGAGCTTCCACGGAATGGTCTCGGGCATCATCGTGCGCGGCTCGGGTTCCTCCTCGCGCATGACAAACCACATCTCGGGCGGAAGATCGCGGCGCCCTGTGCGGCCCATTCGCTGCAAAAAGGAGCTGACGGTAAACGGCGCGTCGATCTGAAACGCACGCTCCAGACGGCCGATATCGATACCGAGTTCCAGCGTAGAGGTGGTGACGGTTGTCTGTGCCTGCTCCTCATCGCGCATGAGTTCCTCGGCCGTTTCGCGCAGCGATGCCGAAAGATTGCCATGGTGGATGAGAAAACGGTCGGGCTCGTGCCGGCTCTCGCAGTAGCTGCGCAGCATGGAGCACACGGCCTCTGCCTCCTCGCGCGAGTTGGCAAAGACCAGGCACTTGCGCCCGCGGGTGTGTTCAAAGATATAGCCCATGCCGGGATCGGCGTTTTCGGGCGCGGTGTCGGTGGGGTTGAGGAGCGCCTGCTCATCGGCCCGGGGGATATCGACTTCGCCCTCGGGGGCCGAAGAAGTGCGACGGTCTTTGGGAGCGGCCTTGCCCCGTGCCCGCTCACGACGTTGACGGCGTTCCTCCTGTGTAAGCTGTCCGCTGTGGCGCACGTCTTGGGCGCCAGCCGGCAGCGCCGCGGGCGCCGCCGGCTCAATACGCTCGCAAGCAAGCATCTCGGCTTCTTGTGGACCCGTGCTCTCGAATCCCCGCTGCTGTGCCTGGGGACCCGAGTTGTAGAAGTGCTCCATGGAGATGCGCCACACGCGGCGCGGTTCCTCAAAGCGGGGGATGATGCAATCGCGTCCTGTTCCCTGTGAGAGAAAGGCGCCCGTGCGCTCGGGGTCGCCGATGGTGGCAGAAAGGCCGATGCGGCGGGGCTGCACGCCCGCCATGCGCGAGAGGCGCTCGATAAGGCAGAGCGTCTGACCGCCGCGGTCGCCGCGCATGAGCGAGTGAACCTCGTCGATAACCACATAGCGCAGGTCGCAGAACATACGAGGGATTGCCATGTGCTTATGGATCAGGAGCGCCTCGAGCGACTCGGGCGTAATCTGCAAGATACCGCTCGGTTTTTTGATGAGCTTAGCCTTGTGCGACTGCGAAACATCGCCATGCCAGTGCCAGACGGGGATATCGGCCTCTTCGCACAGGTCGTTGAGGCGGACGAACTGATCATTGATGAGTGCCTTGAGGGGGCCGATGTAGAGGGCGCCAACGCTCGCGGGCGGGTTCTCCCAAAACTCGGTCAGGATGGGAAAGAAGGCTGCCTCGGTTTTGCCGGAAGCCGTGGATGCCGTCAGGAGCACATTGTCCTGAGTGTTAAAGATGGCATCAGCTGCTGCAACCTGGATGGAGCGTAGACTCTCCCAATCGTGGGAGTAGATGAAGTCTTGGATAAACGGGGCGTAGCGGTCAAAGGCGTTCACGGGGCCTCCTTTCAACATCGAATCTCTCAACGCGGCTGGCAACGGCTTGCTGCATTACTGCTTCAACGTTTGCCCAGATAAAACCTGCCAAAATAAACCTGTCCCTTTTTGGTAGGTTAGATGGTGAATTCGGCGAAGTTGCGCTCGTCGGATGATGAGGACGATTCGCTGGCCGGCGCGAGGGTGTCGCCGCCGACGCTTTGCAGCAGCTCTGCCACGTTGGCGTCGGGGTTCTGACACAGGATATCGAGTAGCTCGATAAAGTCGCGGATGACCTCACGCGGCGTCAAGTGCGTATCGGCTCCCACGCGGCCAAACTCAATCTTGAGGAAGTCCACCAAGTCGTTCTCGGTAAGCGTGGGCGTCCAGCCAAAGTAACCGGCATGGATTTGCATGAGTTTTTCGATGAGCACCAGCAACTCCTCATAGGTGAGTGGCTGCAGGCGGATGATGGGCGCGAGCATGTCCTTAAGGTCTTCGCGCGCAAAGCGGCCCTGAGCGAGTCGGCTGCGCAGGGCCTCGTAGGAGAACACGCCGCGGCGGCGGTCTTCGATGGAGGTTGGCGTGCCACCCATGATCATGCCCAGGTACTGCGCCTTGCCCTGGAGCGTGTCGTTGTACATGGTCAGGATCTTCTCGTAGTTGTATTGGCGCGTGATGGCGTTGGGAATCTTATACAGATTCACGAGCTCGTCGATGAGCACCAGCATGCCCTTGTAGCCGCTGCAGACCAAAAATCGCGCAATGAGCTTAACGTAGTCGTACCAGTCGTCATCGCTGATGATGGTTGAGGAACCCAGCTCGGCGCGAGCCTCGCTCTTGGTACGGTATTCGCCGCGGATCCATTTGGTCACGCGGCTCATGGCTTCTTCGTCGCCCTCGGATACGGCCGTGCGATAGCGGCGGAGCATGCGGGTGAAGTCGAAGCCGTGGACCATTTCCTCGAGCGGGGCCAGTTGGGCATTGACGACCGACTCGTCGACGTCGGCGCACGAGGCGACCCAGCGATCAAGAATAAGGTTGAGCGCACCGCCCTCGGGGCGCGTCTTGGTCGATATCTGTCTCTTATACACATCTCCGAGCCCACGAGACTACGCTGCATATCG
>CABSMN010000064.1 GCA_902478765.1 uncultured Collinsella sp. | reverse complement strand
CAGATGTGTATAAGAGACAGGGTCACGGCGCCATAACGTCCGGCCTGGGCCACGATATGGGCCTCGCGCTCGTGGTGCTTGGCGTTGAGGACCTCGTGCGCGATACCGCGCTTGGTAAGGGCGGCAGACAGCTTCTCGGAGCTCTCGATGGAGACGGTGCCCACCAGGACCGGCTGGCCCTTGGCGTGACGACGCTCAACGTCGTCGGCGACGGCGTTGTACTTGGCCTGGATAGTGCGGTACACCAGGTCCTCGTGGTCAACACGCTGCACGGGCTTGTTGGGGGGAATGACCTCGACGGGCAGCTTGTAGATCTCGCGGAACTCGGCGTCCTCGGTGAGTGCCGTACCGGTCATGCCGGAGAGCTTGTCATACAGGCGGAAGTAGTTCTGCAGGGTGATGGTAGCAAGGGTCTGGTTCTCCTCGCGCACGAGCACGCCCTCTTTGGCCTCGATGGCCTGGTGCAGGCCCTCGGAGTAGCGGCGGCCCTCCATGATGCGGCCGGTGAACTCGTCGACGATCTTGACTTCGCCGTTGGTGACCACGTACTGCTTGTCGCGGTGGAACATGTACTGGGCCTTCAGCGCCTGCTGCAGGTGGTTGACCAGCTGGCCGGAGAGATCGGCATAGATGTCATCGATACCCAGGCGGCGCTCGATCTTTTTAAGGCCGCGCTCGGTGGCGGCGATGGTGTGCTTGGCCTCGTCCATGACGAAGTCGCCCGTGGGCTCAACGTCCTCGGTGGCGGTGAGCATGTCGTGCGAGACGTCCTCGCCGCGCTCAAGGCCGCGCACGGCGCGCGCGAAGTCCTTGTAGGTGCTGGCGGACTTGGTGCCGGCGCCCGAGATGATGAGCGGCGTTCTGGCCTCGTCGATCAGGATGGAGTCGACCTCGTCGACGATGGCGTAGTTGTGACCGCGCTGCACACGCTGCTCGGGGCGGGTGACCATGTTGTCGCGCAGGTAATCGAAGCCAAACTCGGAGTTGGTGCCATAGGTGACATCGGCCTGGTAGGCTGGGCGCTTAAGCTCGAGCGGCATGTTGTTCTGCAGCAGACCGACGGTCATACCCAGGTACTTGTAGATACGGCCCATCCACTCGGAGTCGCGCTTGGCCAGGTAGTCATTGACGGTAACGACGTGCACGCCCTTACCGGCGATAGCGTTGAGATAGCCGGCCAGCGTGGAGACGAGGGTCTTGCCTTCGCCGGTCTTCATCTCGGCGATGTGGCCCTCGTGCAGCGCCATGGCGCCGATGAGCTGTACATCAAAGTGACGCATGCCCATGGTGCGCTTGGAAGCTTCGCGCACGGTGGCAAAGGCCTCGGGGAGCATGTCATCGAGCGACTCGCCGTTGGCGTAGCGCTCACGGAACTTATCGGTCTGGGCGCGGAGCTCCTCCTCGGTCATCTTCTCAAACTGGGGCTCAAGACCGTTGATCTTGTCGACGATCTTGTAGTAGCGCTTCAGGTCCTTATCAGATCCAAAGGACAGCAACTTTGACATGAATCCCATGTGGTTTTCCTTTTTGGCCATCGCCCGCGGCATGAAACCTTGGACGAGTTAAACACAGATAAATGTACTTTAGCCAAACAAGGCGCCGCCTATGCGGTCGACCTCAACCGCCACGTAATAACTACGACCAACCTGCCAAAAAGGGACTTGCCAAAAAGGGACTGGTTTATTTTGGCAGCTTTTATCTGGGAAAACGCTGTCTCTCTGCCATTTGGTGCAAGCCAACCCATCCCCTTCGCACCAACCTGGTGCAATGGGGACGAGTTAGCTTGCGCCAATAAAAAGAAAAGGGCCGCGCACCCAAATGGATGCGCGGCCCTAATGCCATGAATGCGAGTGTTTCCGCGGCGAGCTATTTACTCAGCAGCCTCGGTGGTCTCGGCCTCGGCAGCGGCCTCCTCGACGGGAGCCTCTGCGGGAGCCTCGGCGGCCTGCTTGGCAGCCTCCTCGGCAAACTTAGCGGCACGCTTGGCCTTCTCGGCAGCCTTAGCCTCAGCGGCGGCCTTGCGAGCGGCCTCGGCCTCAGCAGCCTTGGCGGCCTTGGCAGCCTTGGCCTCCTCAGCCTTCTTGAGCTGGGCGGCAGCGGCGCCACCGAACTTGTCGGCGAAGCGCTGGACGCGTCCACCGGTGTCGACGAACTTCTGCTGGCCGGTGTAGAACGGGTGGCACTCGTTGCAAAGCTCGACCTTCATCTCGGACACGGTAGCGTGCGTCTTGAAGGTGTTGCCGCAGGAGCACGTCACCGTGCACTCGACATACTGGGGATGGATACCCTGCTTCATGGTAGGACTCCTTATTAGTCAGGCGCTGGTTACCGATCAGCGCATAAGGCGTCTTGGTTTCCGACCAAGACAACAAACTCGGCTATGGTACCACGGCGCCGCACGTCCCACAAAAGGTTCACGGTCTTTGCACCAGAGCGCACAGGCGCATCTGCCCGATCGCGGCGCCAACAGGAACCGCCTGACCTGTCCAGGGTGCCAAAAATACACCCCGCGAGACAAGCGCCCCATGTTGCAGACGTGTAACGCCGCAGCAAGGGTGCCCCTTTTGGCGCCAGACAGGTACAATGATGAACACTGTACCGTAGCGGAGCGCCCCGCGCACCGCAACCACGCGAAAGGGTTTCCCATGGCCGAGATCTCGTCCTCCCGCATCGTCATCACCGTCCTTGGCAAGAACCGCCCCGGCATCGTCGCCGGCGTCACCCGTGTTCTGGGCGAGGCCAACGTCGACATCCGCGACATCACGCAGTCCATTATCGAGGACATCTTCACCATGACCATGCTGGCCGACACCGCCGAATCCAAGCTCGACTTCGCCGAGCTGCAGAAGGCCCTGGCCGAGGCAGGCGAGCTTTCGGGCGTCAACGTGTCCATTCAGCGCGAGGACGTCTTTAACTTTATGTACCGTCTGTAGCGAACAAGCCGCTCGGGGCAGCTTGACGTCATATCGTCCAAGCGCGCGGCCCCAAAGCGAACCGGAGAGGAGCGCGCATGGCCTACGACGCCAAGAAAATCTACTACCGCTTCGACGATCACCTGAGCCGCCTGGTTCTGGATTACGAGGCGAGCCGTCAGATTTCGCCCGAAAGCGAAAACCTCTACCACGGCCTGCCGACCGCCCCGTACGACGAGGGCTTGTTTGTAGAGCACAACGTCAAGCGCGGCCTGCGCAATGCCGACGGTTCGGGCGTGGTCGCGGGCCTCACTCGCATCTCGGATGTGCATGGCTACAACAAGGTCGACGGTAAGGTCGTGCCCGATCAGGGCAAACTCACGCTTCGTGGCTACAGCATCGAGGATCTGGTCAACAACGCCCAGGCCGAGAATCGCTACGGCTACGAAGAGGTCGCCTATCTGCTCATTACGGGCTCTCTGCCCACCAAGGAAGAGCTTGACGGTTTTTGCGAACGCCTGGGTGCTTTTAGGCACCTGAGCGACGAATACGTCCGAGAGTTCCCCATGACCACGGTGTCGTCGAGCATCATGAATGTGCTTCAGCGCGCCGTGCTGCTGCTCTACGCCTTCGACGCCGAGCCCGACGCCATTACACCCGAGCACGAAATCGACGTCGCCATCTCCATGCTCGCCCGTCTCCCCCGCATCGCCGCCTTCGCGCATATGGCCTCGGTCGCCAAGCGCCGCGGCTCCGAGGTTCATGTACCGCACCCCACACCCGGTCTCTCCACCGCCGAGACCATTCTGCAGGTACTCCGCGGCGGCATGGCGTTCACCCGCGACGAAGCGATGCTGCTCGACGTGATGCTCATGCTGCATGCCGAGCACGGCGGCGGCAACAACTCCACGTTTGCCTGCCGCGTGCTGTCCTCCTCGGCCACCGATCCGTATTCCGCCTACGCCGCAGCTATCGGCTCGCTCAAGGGTCCGCGCCACGGCGGCGCCAACGCCAAGGTCGTGTCCATGCACGAGGACATCCGTGCGCATGTCTCCAATTGGGAGGACGAGGACGAGGTCGCAGCCTACCTGGGTAAGATTCTCGACAAGCAGGCCTTCGACGGCACGGGTCTCATCTACGGCATGGGCCACGCCGTCTACACGCTGAGCGACCCGCGTGCCGAGGTGTGTCGCCGTTACGCGCGCACACTTGCCGCCAAGAAGGACCTGGGCGATGAGTTCGCACTCATCGAGCGCATCGAGCGCCTGGCACCGCAGGTGATGCGCGACCACGGCATGACCAAGCCTATCTGCGCCAACATCGACCTGTACACAGGCTTTATCTACAAGATGCTCGGCGTGCCCGAGACGCTTTTTACGCCGCTTTTCGCCGTCGCCCGCATGGCCGGCTGGTCCGCACACCGCATGGAAGAGCTCTTCTGCGCGCACCGTATTATTCGCCCGGCCTATCGTCCGGTGATCGAGCCGCTGGAGTACAAGCCGCTCGCCGACCGCTAGGACGCGGACCGTTATAGAACTCGAGCGTGGCCAGGGCATCACCGCCCTCGGCCACGCTTTTTATGCCAGCAGAAAGGGCTGCATCAAATGATTGTGTTTTCCGATATGGACGGAACGCTGCTGACGAGCGATAAGCAGATGAGCGATGTCACCTGGGCGATGCTCGACGAGCTCGCTCGACGCGGGATTGAATTTGTGCCCTGCACGGGACGCCCGCTGTCGGGCATCTTTGAGCCCATCCTCGCCCATCCCGCTGTGCACTATGCCGTCTGTGCCAATGGCGCCAGTGTCTGGCAGCTCGACGACGATATGCCCACCGATGTCTCGCGCGCCACGCGCATCTTGAGCCGTCCGCTCGATCGCGGCATCGCCCATCGCATCCATCGCATCGCCGCCGGCCACGATGTGACCTTCGATATCTTCGCGGATGGGCAGTGCTTCCTCCCCCGCTCGCTCTACACGCGCCTGGACGAATTCTGCGGTGGCGACCCCCACATCGCGGCTTCGCTCAAGCGCACACGAACACCGATCGACATGGATATCGACAGCAAGATCGACGAGGTCGAAACGCTCGAACGCATCGCCATGTACTGGCACGACCCGGCCGATCGCGATGCCATCGCGGCTGAGCTCAACACGCTCGGAGGCATTGAGGTCACGCGTTCGTACGCCATGAATATCGAGGTCATGGGCGAGGGCGCCACCAAGGGAACGGCCCTCACGTGGCTATGCGAGCACCTGGGCGAGTCTCTCACCGACGCCTGGGCGTTCGGCGACAACATCAACGATATCCCCATGCTGCAGGCGGCGGGCCACGGCATGGCCATGATCAACGCCGAGCCCGAGGACCGCAAGGCCGCCGACGCCATCACCGAATACGACAACGACCACGACGGCGTCGCCCGCACCATCATAGCCGCCCTCGCCTAGTCATCGGCTAGTCATCGGCTAGTCATTGGGGACGTTCTTAAATGAATAGTCATTGGGGACACTCTTCGCGAAATAGCTGCAAGCACTCATTTAAGTCTGTCCCCAATGAGTGGTTTCACTCACTTAAGTCTGTCCCCAACTGCCGGCGCATAAGGAATGTCCCCATCTGCCGGATTAAGCGAGACTCTCCAGCACGCGACGGAGCTCCTGCTGGACGGCGTGGTCGCGGTTGCGACCTACGACGCGATCGGCAACCGCTTTGAGCGCAGGGCGCGCGTTTTCCATCGCACAGCCCGTGCCGACAAAGCGAATGATCTCATAGTCGTTCATCGAGTCGCCAAACGCCATGACCTCGTCGCGTCCAATGCCGTAGTGTTCCGCGAGCTGTGCGATGCCCGAGGCCTTCGACACGCCGGGCTGCATGGCATCAATCCACGCGTTGCCCGAAGGCGCAAAAGTAAAGAGCTGACCAAGTTCGCGCTGTAGTACGTAGGCGCTGTCCATAACGGCACCGTCATCGCAAAAGATACTCGCCTTGATGATATTTACACTGGGATCGGGCAGCTCCCAAATGCGCTCGGCATTGGGAAGGTCCTTATCGACCTCACGCACGAACTTGCACTCGTCATCGAGCAGGAAGGACTTGGTTCGGTCAAAAAGCGCAAGATGCAGATTGGGAAACGTCGCGACAGCCTGGGCGAGCCTTCGAATCGCCAGGTGCGAATACACCTCACGGTCTACCATTTTGCCGTCGGCGTAGACCTGGGCACCGTTAGCGGCGACAAAGTCCATCTTGCCGCGAACGGGCGCAAAGAACTCGCACAGGCGATCGTAGCGACGACCTGACGATGCGGCGAAATGCACACCATGCTCGTGTAGTGCCAGAATCAGTTCGTAGGTCTCGGGAGGCACCTGGCCGTTTTCGTCAAGCAGTGTGCCGTCCATATCGGATGCAATCAGTTTAAACATAGAAAAGCTCCCTTCGGGCTTGTTGGAATCGAACGTGTATCCGATTTCAACGTACCCAAAGGGAGCTCAAATA
Organism: uncultured Collinsella sp.; assembly: GCA_902478765.1. GTDB lineage: Bacteria > Actinomycetota > Coriobacteriia > Coriobacteriales > Coriobacteriaceae > Collinsella. The sequence goes on along the minus strand of CABSMN010000064.1, from coordinate 304 downwards.
AGACTCCGCGGGCGTAAACGTTACAAGGACCTGGCAAATAGCTCACACATGCCAGAGGTCCTACGGTCACGGCGCCAGGCGACACGCCACCCCGATGGCTAATCGTTAAAGAACGTCCCCGATGACTAGTCGGCGTAGGTGAAGGTCGTGACGTCGAACATGCCCTCGGGGCGGATGCGGAGCGTCGGGATGACCGGCAGGGGCAGGAAGATGATGCCCATGATGGGGTCGAGCGGCGGCTCAATACCCATAGCGCGCGCCTTGACCATAAAGTCGTCGTGCTGCGCGGCGACATCCTCGGCCG
>CABSMN010000063.1 GCA_902478765.1 uncultured Collinsella sp. | reverse complement strand
AGGCAGAGGCTATGCCCGCCGCCGTCAAAGAGGAGACCAAGCCCGAGGTAAAGCCCAAGCCGGCACCGAAGGCCGCTAAGGTCAAGACCGCTCCGAAGGCTACGGCAAAGGTCGAACCCGCCAAGGAGGCTCCGGTCTCCCCCGCCGCTTCGACCGAGGAGAAGGCTCCGACCAAGAAGACCTCCGTCCGCAAGGCAACGGCCACCCGCAAGCGCCGCTAGCATACAGACGATTCAAAACCTCATCAAACCCTAAGCAAGGGGCGCTCCAACCGGGCGCCCCTTCTCTGTAGGTAGTGGTAAAACGATTTTCTAGGACAACCGTTCGCCGATGGTAAACGGATGTTGTTTATACAGCCTGTGTACTACAGATATACTTACATCTTAGGCGTAAAACCCATGGCCCGCAGGCCATAATTCTATTGAACTGGACCGTACTATGAGATTGATACACAACAGCCGTCTACCGCAGTTTCGCACTCCGTTTGGCGCTGTGACCACTGGAACTTCCGTTGCACTCTCGGTGATTTTGGAGGATGCCGATCCCAACCAGGCAACGCTTACGCTGCGCACCTGGGAAGATGAGATCGGTGAGTCTCTGTATCCCATGACGCACGAGGGCGACGGTATATTTACCGTAGAGCTTGAGTGCACCGAGCCCTGTCTTATCTGGTACAGCTTTATCTGCAATATCGAGGGCCAGCCCGAGGTTCGCTTGGGCGCGCCGCAAGGCCGCACCGGTGGCGAGGGCGTAACTTACGGCTACGCCGAGGTTCCGTCCTTCCAGATTACCGTCTACAAGCACCGCGAAGTTCGACCCGAGTGGTACGAGCGTGGCATGGTCTACCAGATCTTCCCCGACCGCTATGCCCGCGACGAAAACTGGCGCGAGCGCACGCTGGCCGAAGTCGAAAAACCGCGCAACGGAATCCAGCGCCGCATGGTCGAGGACTGGAACGAGCCGCCCGTATACGAGCGCGCCGAGGACGGCTCCATCAAGACCTGGGACTTCTACGGCGGCTCGCTCAAGGGCATCCAGGAAGACCTGCCCCGCATCGCCGAGTTGGGATTTACAGCTATCTACCTCAACCCCATTTTTGAAGCCGCGAGTAACCACCGCTACGACACCGCCGATTACACCAAGATCGATCCGATTCTGGGCACCGAGCAGGACTTTACCGAACTGTGTCAGGCTGCCGAGAAGCTGGGCATTTCCATCATCCTGGACGGCGTCTTTAACCATACGGGTGACGACTCCATCTATTTCAACCGCTATGGCAACTACCCCGGCGTGGGCGCGTGGCAGAGCGAGGATTCGCCGTGGCGCGATGCGTTTTATTTCCACGAGGACGGCTCGTACGACTGCTGGTGGGGCGTGGGTAACATGCCCGCCATCAATGAGAGCTCCGAGCTGGTACGCGAGCGGCTCCTGGGCAAGGACGGCGTGATCCGTAAATGGCTACGTGCCGGCGCTCATGGCTGGCGCCTAGACGTGGCCGACGAGCTTTCGGACGATTTCCTGACCGAGATCAAGAAGGCAGTACTTGCCGAAAAGCCTGACGCACTGTTGCTCGGCGAAGTCTGGGAAGACGCCTCCAACAAGATCAGCTACGGCCATCTGCGTCGCTACCTACAAGGCTCCGAGTTGGACTCTGCTATGGATTACCCCTTCCGCGACATGGTCATCGGCTTTTTGATGGGCTACAAGAACGCCTACGAGGCCGCTGAGGATATCGAGACCCTGCGCGAGAACTACCCGAGCGAGGCATTGTCCTGCGCGCTCAACCTGCTGTCGAGCCACGACCGCCCGCGTATCATCTCGGTGCTCGGCGGCGGCCCCGACGAGTCGCAGCTGCCCGAGTGCGAGCGCAGCAAATGGCGCCTGGACGAGAACTCGATGGGCCTGGCCAAGAGCCGTTTTTGGCTCGCCACGCTCATGCAGATGACCTTCCGCGGCGTGCCTTCGATCTACTACGGCGACGAGTACGGCCTTGAGGGCCTGACCGATCCGGGCAATCGCCGCACGCTGCCTTTGAAGGAAGACCTGCACGACTTCGATACACTCGCCATCCTTAAAAACGCCTCGGCCGTGCGCCGCGCCCTGCCGTTTATGGTTGACGGCGAGATCAAGGCCTTCGCGCTCAACGACGAGGTACTGGCCTATACGCGCACCGGTAAAGACGGTGAGGCCGCAACGGTTATCATCAACCGCAGCCTGCGCAATTCGCACTGTGTGACGATCCCGGCGCTCGGCGAATGCGCGAGCGACGTGATCAGCGGCCACGAGTGCGAAATCCACAACGGTACCGTCACGCTCGATCTGTATCCGCTGGGGTCGTCGATCATCTATCACCACGCCGAGCAGCGTCTGCAAGAGCCGCTCGATCACGGCGCGGGCGTCGTGTGCCACATCACCTCGGTACCGACTGACGATGGCAAGCCGGGCACGATCGGCGCACCCACGCGTCGCTTTATCGACCATCTGGCCGCCATGGGCATGCGCTACTGGCAGGTCCTGCCCGTCAACCCGACGGATTTCTTCCGCTCCCCCTATGCCGGGCCTTCGGCTTTTGCGGGCAACATCGACCTACTGCCCGAGAGTCACGAGGAGCTAGCCGCCGACTTCGCTGTCTGGAAGACCCGCGGCGGCGAGGATGCCGACCCGCTGTACACCGCGTTTAAACATCGCAATGCCGATTGGCTCGAGAAGTACTGCGTCTACATGGCCGTTAAGAAGTACTTTGAGGGCGAGTCGCGACACGATTGGCCGGCAGATGTCGCGCGCTACAACGAGCATCTGATCGACGACAAGCGCTTCCACGACGAGGCCGAGCTTCAGGCGTACATGCAGTACCGCTTTGACCTGGCTTGGTGCGAGCTCATGAACTACGCGCACAAGAAGGGCATCGAGGTTATCGGCGATATTCCCATGTACGTGTCCGACGATTCGGCCGATGCGTGGAGCGAGCCCGAGAACTTCTGGCTGTCCGACACCGGTAAGGCGATTGAGATTTCGGGCGCGCCGCCCGACAACTTTGCGCCCGAGGGCCAGGTGTGGGGCAACCCGACGTTCCGCTGGGACCACATGAAGCAGAACGGCTATGGCTGGTGGATGGATCGCCTGCGTCGTGCATTTTCGCTCTACGACCGCGTGCGCCTGGATCACTTCTTGGGCTTCCACAGCTACTTTAGTATCCCCGCGGGCAAGGCTTGCGCCGACGGCCGCTGGCTGGCTGGCCCGGGCAAGGACCTGTTCCAGACCGCCTACGACGAGCTCGGTCCGCTCAACTTTATCGCCGAGGATCTGGGCTATTTGACGCCCGGTGTTCGCGCGATGGCTTCGACCTGCGGCTTCCCCGGCATGGATGTGCTGGAGTTTAGCGACTACGACGTTCGTTGCGGCGTGCATCCCACGCCTGGCAAGATTCTGTACACCTCGACGCACGATACGTCGACGCTGGCCGGTTGGTGCACGCATTCCTTTGCGGGCGGCGATGAGCCGAGCGGCCTTGAGGTGGCGGCTAAGCTGATGGGCGACGCGCTGGCAAGCGACGCTCCCCTGGTGATGATGCCGCTGCAGGATATCCTGAGGCTTGGCGACGACGCGCGCATGAACGTACCGGGCGTGGCCACGGGCAACTGGACCTGGCAGGCTGACGAGGCCGCCGTCGCGGCCGCCGAGGGCAAAACTGCACAGCTCCTGCGCAACACCCATAGATTCTGGGGCGAGGCGTGATAAAACGCCCGATATAGGGTACAGTTACAGACGTTTGAATTTTTGCGGGCAGAGCGATCTGCCCGCTTTGTGCTGAAAAGGAAGTAATATGGCACGCTACGATTACAAGTGCTCGAGCTGCGGCAACGTGTTTGAGGTTGAGCATCCCATGTCCGAGAACCCCGAGGTCGTGTGCCCCAGCTGCGGTGCCCCAGCCGCCAAAACGTTTTCGGCCAGCGGTATTAAGTTCGAAGGCAGCGGTTTCTACAACACCGACCAGCGCAGCGGTGGTTCCAGCACCAACGCCACCAGCGGCTGCTGCGCCAACTGCCCGCACAACCACTAACAACCAAGTAGCCCCGCGACCGACACCGATCGCGGGGCTGTTTCTTTGTGTAACAGAAATCTCTATGAGTTGCGGTGAAATAAGGACTGTTTGGCGGGCAGAAGCCGCTATTCAATCCCTATTTCACCGCAACTTAGTAGTTACTTACGGACCAGCCTAGCGCAGAAGTGGCCGTCGTAGGAGTCAGCGTTTACCGGCACGCTTTGGAAGAGGCCTCGGTCGTTTTGGCGGACGGCTACCAACTTCTTGGCCTGCGCGAAATCGGGCAGTTGCAGAATCTGTGCATCGGAAAGCGGCGCCACGGTAAAGCCTGCACCCTCGGGAGAGGCCAAGAAGGCATCCACAACCTGCGTGTTCTCCTCGTCAAAGACCGAGCACGTCGCATAGATAAGCTCACCGCCCACAGCCACGCGCGTAGCGGCTTCCTTGAGCATCGTCAACTGCAACTTGGGCAGCTCAACCGTCACATCGTTTTCGGTCAGGCGCCACGGAATCTCGGGATGACGGCGCATGGTGCCGGTGCCAGAGCACGGGGCATCGATAAACATTGTATCGAACAGGACAGGTTTGCCAAGCATGGCATCAAACGATGTCAGCACCTCGTCGAGCTCGCAGGCATCGCCCGAGACCGTGCGAACACCCGTAATACCCGCCTTATGCAGGCGTGCGAGATTCTGATCACATTTACGATCATGCAGGTCGAGCGCGGTATGCTGGCGCTCGTACCCGGCACGTTTGGCCTGGCACATCATCACATAGGTCTTGGTGCCGCGGCCGGCACCAATCTCCAGACAACGTCCGGGACGCGTCGCCGCAGTGGCGATGAGCTGGGCGTTAAGGTCTGAGGCAACGGCAGCAGCGCGCTCAAACACGCCGGACGCAACCGTGACATGCGCATCGACCGGCGCATGGCAGCCCGGAAACACGGGTGCCACAAGCTGCGAAATGTACGGATCGGGTTTGGTTGCAAAGGCGTTCTCGTGCAAAGCCAGCGGCGCAGGCGCCAGATTGCCGGCAAAGTTGAGCGCGCCCTCGGGTGTGTCGAACGATGCCATAATGCGAGCACAAAGCCAGCGCGGCAGACCCATCAGGCGCGACAGGCGAACCAGACGACGTTCGGACTCATCGGCATCCGCTGCGGCGGCAAAATCCTCAACGTTGTCCGCGACCTTATGCAGCACGGCATTGGCCAAACCGGCGGCTGACTTAGCACCGCTGCGCACGAGCTCAACGCCCTGACTCACCGCAACACGACCCGGCGTATGCAGATAGAGCATCTCAAAGGCCGAGATACGAAGCGCCATGCGCACACGAGGCGCGACCTTTTTAGGCTTATCGAGAAACTGGTCGAGCAGCTCATCCAAAATCCCCTGGGTGGCCGCAACGCCAAGTGCCAAACGAGCGGCAAAAGCAGAATCGCGCTGGTCAATGGCCTTGGCCGAAGCACGGGACGAGAGCACGTCGCGCGCGTACATGCCGCGGCGATCGGCCTCCATCAAAACATCAAGCGCGAGCTTGCGCGCGGGAGACAGCTTACTCATGACAAAACACCCCACGTCAGATCGGCACCCTGCAGGCCGGCAGCCCAGGCAGAAGCAGCCATAGCACGCTTGCCATCGGGCTTAACCTCGAGTAGTTCGACCGCGCCATCGGACAGGCCCAGGTAGACACGCTTGGCCTGAACGGCGACGAGCCCCTCGCCAAGCGACACATCTGCCGGCGCGGCATCGAGCACACGCACGGTCTTACCGGCAATCACGCAACGAGCGGGAGCGGTATCGGACGAGGCATGCACGTGACGCACGCAATCAAGCGACACCATCTGAGGATCCAGACGCATCTCCTGCTTAGAAATCTTGGCGGCATGGGTAACAAGCGACTCATCCTGTTCAGTCCACACAGCGGTGCCATCGGCAAGCGAAGGAAGCGTATCGGCAAGCAGTTTGCCGCCAAGATCAGCAAGCTCCATAGTCAGCGCCTCGGCATGCTTACCGGCAACCGACGTAGATACCTGGGCACAATAAGCGCCCGTATCCACGCCATGCCCAATACGCATAATGGAAACACCAGCAACCTCATCACCAGCAAGAATGGCACGCTGAATAGGAGCAGCGCCACGCCAACGAGGCAGCAAGGACGCATGAACATTCACAATACCAAGCGGCGCCATATGCAGCACCTCATCAGGCAAAATGCAGCCGTACGCAGCCACACAGAAAATATCAGCCTGAGCAGCCTGGAGCGCCTCAACAACCTCAGGCGTCATGCGATTAGCCTCAATAACCGGCAACCCCAGCTCAAGCGCCTTAGCCTTAACAGGAGAAGGCTCAAGCTTCTTACCACGCCCACGAACAGCATCGGGACGAGTAATTACAAGCGCAATCTCATTCCCAGCCTCAACAAGCGAAGTCAACGAAGGCACAGCAAAATCCGGCGTACCCATAAACACAATACGCATAAAGATCGTCTCCCCTCAACCAAAGCCGAGACGGCTACAAAGAACAGCGGAAAGCCAAGTACCCGGCCCATCCGCCAGAACAGTCCAACAAAAACAAATATACCCAAAACCAAAGAAAGAGCCGCAATAAAAGCAGCTCTTTCAGCAAAGCATCTATCAGCAAAGACGCCCTTCCCTGGCCCGACGGCACCCGGGAGAGACAAGCAGCGTCAACGTAGTCCCCGGGGCGCCCGCCT
>CABSMN010000062.1 GCA_902478765.1 uncultured Collinsella sp. | reverse complement strand
CTACACTTCTAGCTTCGTCGGCAGCGTCAGATGTGTATAAGAGACAGAGCTGGGACAGGGCCATGTGGAGCTGGCTGCTGAGTTGCTCGGCCGCCCGTATATGCTGCGCGGCGGTGTTATTCGCGGCCGTCACGAGGGCTCTGGCATGGGCTTTCCCACGGCAAACCTGCAGGTTCCCGACGGCATTCAGGTGCCTGCCGATGGCGTGTATGAGGGCCTGGTGCTCGTCGATGACACCGTATGGCCTGCTGCCGTTAACGTCGGCCTGCCGCCGACGTATGCCGACGATGCCGCTTCATCGCATCTCGAGGCTAACTTAATTGGTTATACGGGCGACCTGTACGGCGCTTCCGTTTCGCTGGCGTTTACGCGCTGGCTGCGTCCCTCGCGTGTGTTCGAATCGCTGGATGAGTTGATCTCGACCGTCGAGGGTAATATCGAGGATATTCGTCACAACTTGGGCGAGCAGGGGGTGAGTATCCGTGATTAGCGATGAGGAAAAAGACCAGGTACGCGCTGCGTCCGACTTAGTTGCCATCGTGCAGGAAACGGTTGAGCTCAAGCCCCGCGGCCATGAGTTTTGGGGTTGCTGCCCCTTCCATGGCGAAAAGACGCCTTCTTTCCACATTATCCCCGCTACGCAGGTCTGGCACTGCTTTGGCTGCGGCGAAGGCGGCGACGTCTTCACCTATATCATGAAGCGCGAAAACCTGAGCTTTCCCGAGTCAATCCGCTATTTGGCCGATCGTGCGGGTATTGAGCTGCATGACATCGGAGATCGTCGCGAGCGCGGTACCAAGCGTGCCCGCATCTACGATCTGTGTGCCGAGACCGCCCAGTTCTACCACACCATGCTTATGCGCGGTAAGGACGGCCGTCCACGCGAGTACTTTGCCAGCCGTGGTATGGGTGGCGACGTCTGCCGCCGCTACTGCCTGGGCTTTGCACCGGGCCGCAACGCGCTGGTGTCGCACCTGTCCCAGGCGGGTTTTACCCCGCAGGAGATGATCGACGCCAACGTTGCCGTGAGCCGCGGGCGCGGGCAGCTTGCCGACCGCTTCTACGACCGCGTGATGTTTCCCATCTTTGACGAGCAGGGTCACAACATTGCCTTTGGCGGGCGCATCATGGGTGACGGCCAACCCAAGTACCTCAACACCGCCGAGACGAGCGTGTTCCATAAAAAGCGAAACCTCTATGGCTTTAACTGGGCCAAGGAGTTTATCGTCGCGCAGGATACGGCCATCGTGGTGGAGGGCTATACCGATTGCATCGCCTGCTGGGAGGCGGGGATCAAAAACGTTGTCGCCACGCTGGGCACCGCGCTCACGGAGCATCACGTCAAGACGCTCACCCGCTTTGCCAAGCGTATCGTGTATATGTTCGATGGCGATGCCGCGGGCCAGAAGGCCGCCCGTCGCGCGATTCAATTTATCGAGCAGGATTCGATGGACCTGCGCTGCGTGGTGCTGCCCGACGGCAACGACCCCATGGAGTTCATCACAGCGCATGGTGGACAGGAGCTTCAGGCGCGCATCGACGCTGCCGAGCCGCTCATGGACTTTGTCTACCGTTCGCTGCAGGAGTCGAGTGACATCACCACGCCGGGCGGTCGTGCCAAGGCGCTGGAAGATGCGCTGACGCTTATCTATCCGCTGCGCGATAGCTATATGATCGACACATACTTTATTCAGATTGCCGATCTGCTGGGTTTGGATCTGGAGACGGTTCGCGCGAGTTCGGGTCGCGTGTTTCGCGATGTCGCCAAGCGCGAAGATGCGGAACGACGTCGTGAGCAGAACTATGAACGCCAGCGGCCGCAAGCCGAGCGCTCTGGTAGCGCGGGCGGTCGGACGTCTGGTTCGCAGGGGGCATCTCGCGGTGCTTGGGCATCGGGCGCGACGCCGCCGGTGTCCGCGCCGGTCGAAGAAGAGCCGTATGACTACGTCCCGCTCGATGCCTACGGTGCCGCGCCCGTGGAGGTCGTCGACGACCTGCCGCCGATCGATGTGCCTGATGGTATGGGTGCTGTGCCTGTGACTGATGGTTCGGGCGCTCCGGCTGCGGCGGCGCCGATGGTTCTTACTGATCTTGAGCGCAAGTCCTTGGCAGGGGAGCGCGAGCTGTTGACGATGCTCACGAGCTACCCCGACCTGTTCCGCACGTATGCCGACCGCATCTGCTCTATCGAGTGGGTTGACCCACGTCACGAGTCCATCGCATGGGCCGTTCTGGCAACGCCGCCGGGAACCGATCCTGCAGCCTGCATGGATGCGGCGCGCTCGGTCTGTCCCGAGGCGGCAACGCTTGTGAGTGCCGGGCGCATCTCCGCGACGAGCAAGCACCCCACCGAGACGAACATCGTGTTCATGCTCGATACGCTCGAGCTCTACACCATCAAGCGCCGCATGCGTGCCGCACAGGCCAAGCTGCGTCAGGACCGTTCGCTCGATGATGAGGCCCGTCGCGCGCTGACCGTGCAGGCCGCGCAGGATTCGCAGCGTCAACGCGAGCTGCAAAAGTCTATCGGCGGCGTGGCGGACCCGTTCCGTTTGATCGGTCTGGAGGCCGCAGGCACCGAACAGGCCTAGATGTTGTGGTCAACCAGCGTATTCTCGCCTATATCCAGTCCTCTTTTTGGGTATAGACGCCTATGTGTGTGCTAAAGTATTGAGTCCTGTGGACTATGAAGGGAGAATCTGTGCCAAAAAAGACTGAGAGCACGGGTACTGGGCTGGAATCCTACGTTGCAAAGCTCATGGGCAACGGCTCAAACAGGACTTCGGTAACCGAGGACGAGATTCAGGTCGCCCTGAAGGATATCGATGTTTCTGACGAGCAGCTCACCGCGGTGTATTCCGCGCTGCGCAACAGCGGCATCCAGATTATCTCCGCGAGCGGAAACGACGACGCCCCCATGGACGTCGACGATGACGATAACGATACCGATACTGACGATTTCGATGACGACGAGCACGATTCCGGCTCGCTCGACGATCACGAGCTCAAGATGGCCCGTCAGGCCGACGCCGAGATGGGTTCTTCCAAGAGCAAGAAGAAGCGCACCGTGCGCACGTCCCGTTCACGCTCCCGCGTGCGTGGCATCGATGCCTCCACGGTGATGCTGACCGGCGATCCGGTTCGTATGTACCTCAAGGAGATCGGCAAGGTCGACCTGCTGACCGCCTCCGAAGAGGTCGATCTGGCCATGAAGATCGAGGCCGGTCTTGAGGCCACCGAGAAGCTCGAGGCCGCCGATGCCGGTGAGCTCGAGCTCACGCGTGCCGAGAGGCGTCGTCTTACGCGCATTGAGAACGTCGGCCTCGAAGCTAAGCAGGCACTCATCAGCGCAAACCTGCGTCTGGTCGTCTCCATCGCCAAGCGCTATGTCGGCCGCGGCATGCTGTTCCTTGACCTGATCCAGGAGGGCAACCTCGGTCTGATTCGCGCCGTCGAGAAGTTCGACTACCAGAAGGGCTTCAAGTTCTCCACGTACGCCACGTGGTGGATCCGTCAGGCCATTACGCGCGCTATCGCCGACCAGGCCCGTACCATCCGTATTCCCGTGCATATGGTCGAGACTATCAACAAGCTCGTCCGCGTGCAGCGCCAGCTCCTCCAGGACCTGGGTCGCGACCCGACCCCCGAGGAGATCGGTGCCGAGATGGACATGAGCGCCGACCGCGTCCGCGAGATCCAGAAGATCTCGCAGGAGCCCGTGTCGCTCGAGACCCCCATCGGCGAGGAAGAGGATTCCCAGCTGGGCGACTTTATCGAGGACTCCCAGGCTATCGTTCCGCCCGATGCCGCCAGCTTCTCCATGCTGCAGGAGCAGCTCACTCAGGTGCTCGACTCGCTTGCCGATCGTGAGCGCAAGGTTATCGAGCTGCGCTTTGGCCTTGTCGACGGGCATCCCCGCACGCTCGAGGAAGTCGGCCGCGAGTTTGGCGTCACGCGCGAGCGTATCCGCCAGATCGAGTCCAAGACCTTGGCCAAGCTCCGCCACCCGAGCCGCAGCAGCAAGCTCAAAGACTATATCGAAAGCTAGTCAAGCAAGAAGCGCCCTCAAGCACATCCGCTTGGGGGCGCTTTCATGCGGTCATTGGGGACGTCCCCAATGACTAGGTCGGAAAAAATCTCAAAAAAGTTCTTGCCCTAAGCTGATTCGTCCGTATAATAAACTTCGTTGCTTGAGAGCACGCACCTATTCCTCGGTAGCTCAATGGTAGAGCACGCGGCTGTTAACCGCGCTGTTGTAGGTTCGAGTCCTACCCGGGGAGCCAGAATTTCTCAGCCCATTCAGCTGGGCTTTTAAATTCCTCGGTAGCTCAATGGTAGAGCACGCGGCTGTTAACCGCGCTGTTGTAGGTTCGAGTCCTACCCGGGGAGCCAGGTTGTAAAACCCGTCGCTTATGCGGCGGGTTTTTTCATGCCGCGACCACTTGACTCGAACGTTGCCATATCAACATTTCGTGTCGAGGATGTAATCCCGCGACCCATCACCTCAACATGGCGCGGTCGTTGTAGAATATTGCAATGATTGCTCCCACGACATGGTGCCGTGAGCACCAGATAAGGAGATTCTTGTGTCTGAGACCATCAACGGCAGCCTGAGCGTCTCGAACGACGTTATTGCCGATATTGCCGGTTATGCCGCGATGACGTGCTATGGCGTCGTCGGTATGGCTGAGCAGCTCCAGGGCGCCGAGAGCGTGCGCCTGCTTGCCGGTCAGCGCCTCCGCAAGGGCGTGCTTGTCTCCGCCGACGAGAACGGCCTTACGGTCGATCTTCACGTCGTGCTCGAGAACGGCGTCAACATGAAGTCCGTCTGCCACAATCTTTCGAGCTCCGTTGCCTTCACCCTGCAGGAGATCGCCCAGATCGATCCCGCCAGCCTTAAGATCGGCATTCACATCGACGCGCTCAAGAGCCGTCTGAACTAGCATCCGAAAACGGAGATTCAAATACCCATGATTGCAAAGACCATTCGCACCTGTTTTCCGATCGCTGCGGCTGCTGTTTCCGACAAGGCCGAGGAGATCAACAAGCTCAATGTCTTCCCCGTACCCGACGGCGACACCGGTACCAACATGTCGCTCACGCTCGCCTCGGTGACCAAGGAGCTTTCCGCCCTTCCCGCCGATGCCGATATGGAGGCCATCGCCGGCGCCATCACCCACGGCTCCCTGATGGGTGCCCGCGGCAACTCCGGCGTCATCACCTCTCAGATCCTGCGCGGCGTGGCCGAGGGTCTCGTCTCTGCTGATGAGCCCATCACGTCCGCCAACATCGCCTATGCGTTCCGCCGCGCCGTCAAGGTCGCCTTCCAGGCCGTCCGTAAGCCCATCGAGGGCACGATTCTCACGGTGCTGCGCGATGTCTCGACCAAGGCCGACGAGTGCGAAAAGAAGAAGTTCTCGGCCGAGGACGCGCTCGATGCCATCGTCGTCGAGGCCTACCAGTCCGTCGCTCGCACGCCCGACCTGCTGCCCGTTCTGAAGGAGAACGGCGTGGTCGACTCCGGCGCCTTTGGCTTTGCCATCTTCCTCGAGAACTTCGTAGCTGCCGCTCTTGGCCGCAGCACCGTTGTCGAGGATTTCTCCGCTACGTTTGACTCCGCCGGCTCTGCCCGTGATGCCGCTCTTGGCCGCGTTGAGATCGAGGCTAACGACGACTGGGAGGGCTCGGAATTCCGTTACTGCAATGAGTTCCTGTTTAAGGCCGACGCCCCGTTTGACGAGGACGAGTGCCTTAAGTTCCTGGGTTCCATGGGCGACTGTGAGCTGCTCGTGGGCGCATATCCCGACTACAAGATCCACGTGCACTCCAACACCCCCAACCTGGTGCTCGAGCACATGCTTCAGCTTGGTCAGATCTACGAGGTCTTTATCCACAACATGGAGATGGAGGCCCACGACCGTACCGCCAAGATTCATGAGGACCAGGAAAAGGCCGCCGAGCCTGCCAAGGCGCTGGGCTTTGTCGCCGTTGCCGCTGGGTCCGGCGAGGCAGACATCCTCAAGTCCCTCGGCGTCGACGTGATCGTGTCGGGTGGTCAGACCATGAACCCCTCGACTGCAGACCTGCTGGGCGCTGTTGACCAGGTCAACGCGACCTCGGTCATCATCCTGCCCAACAACGGCAACATCCGCATGGCTGCCGAGGCCGCAGCCTCAGCCTGCACCGACAAGAAGGTCGCCGTCGTTCCCACCAAGACCGTTCCGCAGGCCTTCTCCGCGCTGTTCGCGGTCCTGCCCGATTCCGAGCTCGAGGATGCCGTCGCCGCTATGGTCGACGCCATCAGCGAGGTCCGCGATGGCGAGGTCACCCGCGCCGTGCGCGACTCCAGCGCCTCCGACGGTTCGCCAATTCACTCCGGTGACGTCATGGGCATCATTGCCGGCTCCATCGACGTGGTCGGCTCCGACGTGAAGCAGGTCACGCTCGATTGCATCAACCGTATGCAGGAGGAAGAGGAGGGCGACGCGCTGACGATTCTGGCCGGCGAGGAACTGTCCGATGAGGCCTTCCAGGAGATCGTCGACGCTATCGAGGAGGCTCAGCCCGATCTGGAGATCGACGCCCATCGTGGCGAGCAGCCGCTCTATCCCGTGATCTTCTCGATCGAGTAGGCAACTGCCCATGTCTGAACTGTGCTCCGTGCCGCGCGTCTCGGAGCGCTTTGCCCAGAGCAATGCGCTCGACGAGGATATCGCGCGACTCAAATATGTTTCTGTCTCTTATACACATCTGACGCTGCCGACGAAGCTAGAAGTGTAG
>CABSMN010000061.1 GCA_902478765.1 uncultured Collinsella sp. | reverse complement strand
ATTTTGTTTGATGTGCGCACGCTCGTGGGCGACCGCGATATCGAGACGGCGGCATCGACGCTCGTCGCGTGCGTTGAGAAGGCGATTGCTCGATGAGTGAGGTTCAGGCGCTAGTGGAGTGCCCCGTTATCGTTGGCACGGCGGGCCACGTCGACCACGGTAAGTCGGCGCTGATCGAGGCACTGACCGGCAAGAATCCCGACCGTCTGGAGGTTGAGCGCCGTCGCGGTATGACCGTGGAGCTGGGCTTTGGCGAGTTGGCGCTGCCGAGTGGCAAGATCGTCGGCCTGGTCGACGTGCCGGGCCACGCGCATTACCTGCGCGCCATGGTGCAGGGCGCCACGGGTATCGACGTGGCCGTGCTGGTGGTTTCGGCCGTGGAGGGCGTGATGCCGCAGACCCGCGAGCACGTGCACGTGCTGGAGCTGTTGGGCGTTACGCATATGGTGGTCGCGCTGACGATGTGCGACCTGGCTGATGCCGAGATGACCGAGCTTGCCGAGCTTGATGTCGATGACTTTTTGTCGGACACCGTGTTTGCGGACGCGCCGATCGTGCCTGTGTCGTCCAAGACAGGCGAGGGGATCGAACGACTGCTCGCCGTGCTCGACGAGCAGGTGGGTGCCTGCTGGGATGCCTGTCGCGAGCGTGCCGAGCGGAGCGATGCCGCGCCGCGCCTGCCGATTGACCGCTGCTTTACGATCAAGGGCGTCGGCACCGTCGTGACGGGAACGCTGCACGATGCGCCGGTTGCGGTGGGCGACGAGCTGATGGCTTTGCCTTCGCGCACGGTCTGTCGCGTGCGCGGGATTCAGGTGCATGGCGATACGCCGCGAGCGCTGCCTGGACAGCGCGTGGCACTCAACTTGGTGGGCGATGCCGTCGCCGCGCTCGATCGCGGTGAGATGCTTGGCGTGGCGGGCCGCTTTGGCCAGACGATGCGTTTTATGATGACGTTTACGTATTTGGGCCGCGAGGGCGCCAAGCCGCGCGTGCTCGAGTCGGGCGCGCGTGTGCATGTGATGGCCGGCACGGCCGAGGTCGTCGGCCGCATCATGCTTTTGGAGGGCGAGGCCCCCATGGCGGCGGGCGAGACCCGTACCGTACAGGTGCGCTTGGAGGAGCCGCTGCCGCTGCGATCCGGAGACCATGCCGTGGTGCTGTCGTATTCGCCCGTGATGCTCATCGGCGGCGGGCGCGTGCTGCTATCGCGCTGCCGTCGCTCGCGCGAGCTTTCGGCCGGCGAGCGCGCGCTGTTTGCGGCACTCGAGTCCAGCGATATCGCGGGCGGTGTGGGCGCTTGGCTGGCGCTGCAGACGCTGCCGGTTACGCCGGTTGATGTTGCCGAGGCTTTGGATCTTGGTGTCGGCGAGGCCGATGCCGCACTGCGCGGGTTGGTGGCGCAGGACTCCGTTCGCAAACTTACCGTGGGTGATGCGGGCCTCTTGGCGGACGCCGCGGTGCTCGACGCCGCGATGGATGCCCTTGCGGCGACCTTGTCGGCCATGCACGCGGCGGCTCCCAAGGAGACAGGCTTTACGCCCGGCGCCGTTGCCCATGCTGCGTGGCCTGCCGCTGATGAAGGCGTTGCCGCGGCCCTGATTTACGAGGGCTGCTCGCGCGGCGTGTGTGCCTCCGAGGGCGCCGAGGTGTTCGATCCGCATTCGGCCGCCGCGGCGGCACGCGTGGTGCGAGAGGCTTGCGAGCGGATCGTCGCGCTGCTTGACGAGGCCGGCCTGGATACACCGACGTTGCCCGAGGCGGGCGATCAACTGCAGCTCGATCGCGACACCATGACGCGTGCCCTGCGCGAGCTTTCGCTCAACCGTTCCATCGTGAAGGTCGAGCGTGACGTTGCCCTGTCCGCTGCTGCCGAGGCCCATGCGCGCGAGCTCGTCACCGCCGCCATTGAGGCAGCCGGCGGCGCTGCTACCACGAGCGTGTTGCGCGAGGCCCTGGGTGTGTCGCGCAAACGTGCCATCAGCATCTTGGAGCACCTGGATGCCGTGCGCTTTACGGTGCTCGACAAGGAAGCCGGCGGCCTGAGGTCTCTACGCTAGCTAGCCCGCTCGGTTTGGTAAAATACCGCCGCACTTGGGAACGGATGGGCTCCGGTGGGCTCCGCGGTCCTCAAAACCGTTGCGAGGCGTGCAAAACGTCTTGGATGTGTTCGATTCACATACGTTCCCGCCATACGCTACCAGCGCTTTTGTGCTCGCGGTCTTGCTGCGTGCCGCAAAGGCGCTGTTTTGTTTTTGCACGTGTTTTTCGTAGCGCCGCTATTTCGGCGGCGGTATTTAGCTTCGTACGCCGGGTTTTGAACGTGCCGATGGAGGTGTTTTGCCGTATGACTACCGTAAGACGGACCGATCTTTCTTGTGTCGTTCAAGCGGGCGGGCTGTCCTCGCGCATGGGCTGCGATAAGGCGCGCATGGCGTTTTGCGGCGAGCCGCTCATCGAGCGCGTGCTGGGTCGGCTGGCGCCAGTTGCCGGCGAGTTGGTCGTGACGACTTCGCGTCCCAGCGAGCTTGCCTACCTTGAGGAGCACACGTTTGGCGGCCTGGTGCCGCGTGTGGTGGCGGATCTTGAAGGGTCGGCGGGCGCCATGCGCGGCATCGCGAGCTCGTTGGCTGCGGCTCGGCTGCCTCTCGTGGCGATCGTTGCCTGCGATATGCCGTTTGTCTCGCCGGAACTCATCGGCGCGCTTGCCGATCGTGTTGAGGCCGAGGCGCTCGATGTGTGCGTGCCGCGCGAGGAGCGGGGGATTGAGCCGCTTTGCGCTGCCTGGCGCCGTGACGCGTGCGCGCCGGTTGCCCAAGAGCTGCTCGCCTGCGACCGCCAACGCATTCGCTGCCTGATCAATCGCGTTCAGGCTGGTTATATGGATGAGCCGCAGATCGTTAAGGCCGCGGGCTCGACGCTCTGCTTCGAGAACGTCAATACGCCCGAAGAGTTTGCGGCAGCCGAGCTGCTCGCCTAGACGATGGGAGTTGCCATGTCTCACGATATTTGTCCCGACACGGGAGAACCTTGCACTTGCGACGGGTCCGAACCCTGTGCCTGCGGCTGCGGAGGCTGCGGGCATACCGCGGAAGAGGAAGCGACCGTCGCGGCGTATCGTGAGGCACACCGCGGCGGCCCGTCCGGTGATGCCCTCGACCACGAATGCAAGATCATCGTGTCGTTCGACAGCACCTTCGATGTGATGGAATGCGAGCAGCTGTGCCTGGATTCCGGCGTGCCCGGGCGCATTATGCCTTTGCCCGGCTCCATTACCGCCGGTTGCGGGCTGTGCTGGGCCATGCCGTTCTCGGGCGATGCGCTCGCCGCCTTCCGTGCTGCCACCGAAGGCCGCATAACCCCCGCCGACTACCATCAGCTCGTCCTCTAGCCGTCAACACCACCACAAAGGCGCCTGTCCCCAATGTGGTGGTTTGGAACACGTGGACGAAACAGGTTTGAAACACGGGTTTTGCACGTCAGGCACTCAAAAACGCCTCTACCTGCATCGTAATCAAAACGAAACATCTGCTCGTCTGCTTATGCGAAACTTTCCCGCAACAGTGCGATATTATCCATACACGATAGAGTTCGCGGCGCACAGGGTGCCGCGACCGACACTTTTCGTTTCCCATCATTGGAGGAAGCATGAGCTACACGCAGAAAGTTCTCGACGAGCTCAAGGCCCGCTATCCCGAGCAGCCTGAGTTCATCCAGGCCGCGACCGAGATCCTCGGCACCATCCAGCCGGCGCTCGACGCCCATCCCGAGTACGAGGAGGCCGCCCTGCTTGAGCGCCTCGTCGAGCCCGAGCGCATCGTTATGTTCCGTGTCCCCTGGGTCGACGACCAGGGCAAGGTCCAGGTCAACCGCGGCTACCGCGTCGAGTTCAACTCTGCCATTGGACCCTACAAGGGCGGCCTGCGCTTTAACCCGACGGTCACCCTGGGCATGCTCAAGTTCCTGGGCCTGGAGCAGATCCTCAAGAACAGCCTGACCACCCTTCCCATGGGCGGCGGCAAGGGCGGCTCCGACTTTGACCCCAAGGGCAAGTCCAACAACGAGATCATGCACTTCTGCCAGTCCTTCATGACCGAGCTCTATCGCCACATCGGCCCCAACACCGACGTTCCTGCCGGCGACCTGGGCGTTGGCGGCCGCGAGGTTGCCTACATGTTCGGTCAGTACAAGCGCCTGACCAACGAGTGGACCGGCGTCCTTACCGGCAAGGGCCTCTCCTTTGGCGGCTCGCTCGCCCGTACCGAGGCCACCGGCTACGGTCTGGTCTACTTTGTGGACGAGTACCTCAAGAGCCGCGGCGAGTCTTTCGAGGGCAAGAACGTCGTCGTTCACGGCTCCGGTAACGTCGCTATCTACGCGGTCCAGAAGGTCGCCCAGCTCGGCGGCAAGGTGCTGGCCTGCTCCGACACCCACGGCTGGGTCGAGGACCCCGACGGCATCGACTACACCGTGCTCGAGCATGTCTATAACAAGAAGCGCTCTGGCCACGACAAGGGCGTCACGCTCGCTATGTACGTTGACGAGAAGCCCAACGCCGTGTGGCACGAGGGCGACGGCCGTGGCGTGTGGCAGCTTCCCTGCGACATCGCGCTGCCCTGCGCTCGCGAGAACACGCTGCTGCTCGAGGACGCCCAGGCGCTCGTCGCCAACGGCTGCAAGGTGGTCGGCGAGGGCGCGAACATGCCCACGACCATCGAGGCCACGACTTACTTCCAGGAGAACGGCGTCGCCTTTATGCCCGGTAAGGCTGCCAACGCCGGCGGCGTGCTCGTGTCCGGCCTGGAGATGAGCCAGAATGCCGAGCACCTGTCCTGGACCTTCGAGGAGGTCGACGGCAAGCTCGAGCAGCTCATGCGCGGCATGTTCCACAACGTGGACGACACCGCCAAGGAGTACGGCGAGGAGGGCAACTTCGTCATGGGTGCTAACATCGCCGGCTTCCTGAAGGTTGCCGATGCCATGCTCGCTCAGGGCGTCTGCTAAATCTTCGCTCGATATAGCATCGCAGAAGGCTCCCAGTCATCTTGGCTGGGAGCCTTTTTGATCCGCATGCGACGGAGGAAAACGGTTCATTTCCCTCGGCCCTCTGCCGGCCGCCCCTTAAGTTGCGGTGAAATACGGACTGTTGGGCGCCCTAAGCCCGACAAACAGTCCGTATTTCACCGCAAGTTATGGATGGGAGGGAGGTTTTTGTGCTGTGGAAGGTTGCGGCCCCTCGTTTGGTACACTTAAAAGTACTGGACAAGTGAAGAGATGGGGGAGAACGTGCTCAAGTTCGGTACCTACGTCCGTGTTGGAAACGCGGCCGAAGCCTATGAGCTCTTGCAGAAGAACCGCAACAACAAGATTGTGGGCGGCGGCATCTGGATGCGCCTGGGTTCGCGTCGTGTGGCGACGGCGATTGACCTGTCGGCCTGCGGACTCGATCAGATCGAAGAGACCGAGACCGAGTTTCGCATCGGTGCCATGTGCACTCTGCGCCAGCTCGAGCGCCATGCCGAGCTCAACGCGCTTGTCAACCATGTCTTCGAGTTCGCCGTTCACGATATCGTGGGCGTGCAGCTGCGCAATACCGCCACGGTGGGCGGCAGCATCTACGGCCGCTTTGGCTTCTCGGACGTGCTCTCGGCATTCCTGGCGCTTGATTCGTATGTTGAGCTGACGGGTGCCGGCCGCGTGCCGCTCGCCGAGTTCGTGGACATGGGCTATGTGCGCGACGTGATCGAGCATGTCGTGGTCGTCAAGCACGATTACCGCGCCAGCTATGAGGCCGTGCGCAAGGCCGCGACCGACTTCCCCTCGCTGAACGTCACCGCCGCCTGGTGGGACAACAGCTGGCATGTCACCGTGGGCGCCCGCCCGCTGCGCGCGACCCTGCTGCAGGGCGAGGTGTGCGGCCTTATGGGCGAGCAGCCTTCCGTGGACGAGCTGCGCGCCCTGGCCGCGTCCGTACGCGCGCTGAGCTATGGCACCAACCTGTGGGGTTCGGCCGACTACCGCCGCCGCATCTCGGCCCCGCTCGCCGTCCAGGCCGTGCGCCGTGCCGCCGGCATCGAACTTTCGGCCGCGCTTGCCCGCGAGCTCGAGTGCGTACAGATTCCTAAGTTTGCCACGGACGAGTATTCCTGCCGTCGCGTGCCCGGTGTCGATTCTAGCGAGGTGCGCTAATGGCTGCCAAACTCATCGATCTTTCCTTTACGCTCAACGGCCGTAAGGTCAAGGTTCAGATTGCCCCCGACACCATGCTCTTTGCGCTGTTGCGTGAGCAGGGCTGCGCGTCGGTGCGCTGCGCTTGCGAGACCACCAACTGCGGTCTGTGCACGGTGTGGCTCGACGGCGACCCGGTGCTGAGCTGCTCGGTTCCCGCCGCCCGCGTAGAGGGCCACACCGTCACCACGCTCGAGGGCCTCAAGGCCGAGTCCGAGGCGCTTGCCCGTGCGATGGCTGCCGAAGGCGCCGAGCAGTGCGGTTTTTGCGCCCCCGGCCTCATCATGAACGTGCTGGCGCTCGCCCGCGCCGCCAAGGAGGACCCGAGCCTCGTCGCCACGCGCGAGGAGCTCTCGCGCCAGCTGGCCGGCAACCTCTGCCGCTGCAGCGGCTACGAGAGCCAGCTGCGCGCCATCGTCCGCTTCCTCAACGAGTCCGGCGTACAGGTGGGCTTTGAGATGCCCGAGCTGCCGGTCAACGACACGAGCTCCGACGGCGTCGAGTACAAGCAAATCACTCACAAGCAGCCCAAGAAGGACTCGAAGGCCCTGCTCGAGGGCCGTCCCGTCTACACGGGCTGTCTCTTATACACATCTCCGAG
>CABSMN010000060.1 GCA_902478765.1 uncultured Collinsella sp. | reverse complement strand
GCAGCGTAGTCTCGTGGGCTCGGAGATGTGTATAAGAGACAGCCGCTCAACAGCGCGTGCAACCACGGCATCGCGAAGGGCAACCCCAACGAGGTCTACCTGCGTTACCCGCGCTCTCCCTTTGCCGACCAGTTCAGCGATGCCGGCTTCACTCGCACGCCGAGCGATGATGCGTGCGCCTACACCTGGGATCTCGCGCTCACCAAGCGCGGCAGCGACGGCGACAAGCCGCTGCCCGGGGCGGTCCTGAGCATCACCGACGACCGCGGTCGCACGTTCGCGGCCGATGGCACGTGGGACGCGGAGGGCAAGGCCACCGTCACCACGGGCGAGGACGGCCGCGTGACCGTCTCGGGCGTGGACTCGGGCAAGCTGGAGGTCCGCGAGCTCAAGGCGCCCAAGGGCTACACCGCCTTTGAGGGCACGCGCTCCGTGACGGTCAAGGCCGAGGGCCTGGACGTCGACCAGGTGGCCGCCGCCAAGCCCAAGCTCACCATCACGGCCGAGTCGCCCCTGCGCGCCGACAGCGCGGACGGGTCGACGGGCAGCCTGGAGGCGTCGCTCATCAACACGCCCACCGGCACACCTCCTAGCACTATCACCGGAGGCTTCATGCCCTCGACAGGCGATATAGCAATGTACGCCGCGGCCGCCGCAGCGGTCGCCGGAGCTGCACTCCTCGTGGTCGCGCTCCTGATCAAGCGGGGAGGTGGCAGCCATACAGAGTAGCCAATGGCCCCACAGAGAGCGGGGCGAGACGTAGCGAAGTAGATGCTAAGACACAGACAGATGATGATCGATCGAATGAGAACCAACCGGAAAACGGAGGAAAAGAAGATGAGCATGAGCAAGAACATCGCACGCCTGGCAGTAACCGCCGGCCTCACAGCAGCGCTGAGCTTCGGCGGCGTCATGGCCCCGGTGACCATGGCGTTTGCTGAGGGTACGCCGGTGGCTACGACGAGTGGCAACGTGACGATTAATGAGGAGACCTACAAGGATACGACCTTTAAGGGTATCCAGATTTTCAAGGCTAAGGTTACGCAGGACCAGAAGAGCGAGGGAGTCTGGGATTCCACTGGCGATAAGACCCTTTCCGATATTGATTGGGCAAATAATTCCGTGAAGGCTGCAGTGACTACGGCGTTTGATAATGTTGATAATGGCTCTAAACCTAGTGATTTGCCTAACGATAATTCCGCTCAGGCATGGGTCAACTTCATCAATAACCACAGTTCTGAAGTTGTGGGCAATAACGTCAATGCCGGAAGTGTGCTCGACATGATTGCTAAGTCGCTTGAAGGCCAGACGTGGGCAGATGCGAAGAGTGGTACCCCGGGAACATTTGAGGGCATCGATGCCGGCTACTGGCTCTTTGAAACGAAGTCGGTCGGTGCAACTACTGGAGCAGATCGCAATAAAGACGCTTACACCTCACCGATCTTCGCTGTCGTCGGTGGCGAAGATGTAAAGGTGGAGCCCAAGAAGGATGTCCCCAGCGTTATCAAGGCAGTCAAGGACGATAACAACGGTAGTTTTGTGACAGATAGGAACAAGGACGTTTTCAAGGCGCCCAATAGGGTTGCGGACTCTGCATCCGACCAGCTGATTGAGTACCAGCTTGCAGGTACCGTGGCCAGCAATATCAATACTTACGAAAAGTACAGCTATACCTTTACTGATGATCTGCCTTCTACGATGGTTCCCAACCTCTCCGACGGTAAACCTGTTGTTGAGGTCAAGATTGACAATGCTAAGGTCAAGGAAGGCTACTACACTGCGAACTACGTCACTGATCAAGGAAAGAACGAGCTTGTTGTTTCTTTTGACAACCTTAAGGGAGAAATTAAATCTGACAAGGATAAGGATATTACCGTTAGTGGTAGCTCCAAAATCTATGTGAACTATAAGGCAAAGCTCAACCCTACTAAGGTTAACGCCGATATACTCGGTAAAGGCCAGAAGAATACCGTTACTCTGACCTATTCCAATAACCCCCACTCTAACGAAACAGGTACAACAGTCGTGCATCCCGCCTACGACTACACCTACGGCATTGACGTCACCAAGGTTGGTAATGAGGAAACCCCTAAGAAGCTCTCCGGTGTTGTGTTCAAGCTGCAGGAGAAGAACGACGAGGGCGAACTCGAGAATATGTTCATCGATTGCACCGGTGTAAAACAGACGAACGCCGAGAAAGCCAAGCTTACCACGGATTCCAGCGGCAAGATTAACGTTGTCGGTCTCGATGAGGGCACTTATGTCCTCACAGAGGTCACGCCCGCACCTGGCTACGATAACTCTCACGGCGACAAAGGCATCACGTTCACCATTACAAGCGGTAAGCTTTCCGAGAACGACACCACCGTGGTTACCCCTAAGGCTAAGGTAACTGATGGAGACAATCAGACGCTCGTCAAAGTCGAAAACTCCACTGACGGCATGGTGCACCTCACCGTTACCGATAAGAAGGGCTCCAACCTCCCGCTGACCGGTCTCAACGGCGTGACCTTCACTTGGATCGCTGGTGGCGCGGTGCTGTGCATCGGCGTGGCGCACCTCATCCGCGGCCGTAAGCAGGCTGAGGAGTCCGAGCAGGAGTAACGCTCGCTCACCCATCCCTTTGGCAGGTGGGATGTGATGGCCATGAGACTTGCGGACACTTTTCTCGTCCATCGACGTTCTTGCTTTGCCATTCTCTTTTCGGGGCAGACTCCGCGCTGGAGTTTGCCCCGTTCTTTTTGGATAACACAGGCAGCCTCCACCGTCCGATGCGGACTCATCCGTCATCGCGTTTTTTGACTCGTATGAGGTTCGGTTTAAGGTCCGTAGGCGCACGCGCGGTGCGGACGGTAGAAGGCATTTGCGCCGCGCGTGCAAGATTAGAATGCCCGTGGTTCGGAGTCCGGGCATTTAACAACACCGGAAACTGGTCGCCCGCGCTTTCGAACGCTTACGCGGGGCGTCGTTTCCTGAAACGATTGTATCCCGGATCGCCCCGCCAATCCGGGCTGTTTTGAAAACGCAAATATGCCGGACAATGCGGTTGGGCTTCACTGTCCGAAGGATCGAGCGTATGACTATCGAACAAATGTTTGTCAAAATCGCGTATACCAGCTGTAAGTGCGAGTACTCGCGGTAAAATGGCTTTGCGACGCATTCCGTGCGCGGGCGGCCGACGACTCGATCGGAGGTCCCCAAATGCTGAAATTCCTTAACGTGCTCGCCGCCCTTGCGGCGGTGGGCTCGTTCGTCATCGCGTTTTTTGACTCGTATGAGGTTCGGTTTAAGGTCCGTAGGCGCACGCGCGGTGCGGACGGTTCTCGGCGTTTGCGCCGCAAGCGCAAATAAGAACGGCCGGGGTTGCAGCCCGGCCGTTTAACACGTTAGAAAACTAGGCTGCCCGCGCTCCTTAACACTTACGCGGGATGCGTCGTTTTCTATAAACATTGTATCCCGAATCGCTCAGTTGATTCGAGATATTTTGAAAACTCAAATACGAGCCTATGGCCTAATAATCTAGTCATTTCCAAAAATAATGTATAATTACAAAACAATCTGGAACTAAGCGAAAAAGATGGAAATGAACGAAGCGCTTACCTACTTACAAGAAGCATTAGGCCTCTCCGCCAAGGCTAAAACTTGGCCTGGATCCGCACACTTGCCGCTGCATCTACGGTCGATTGAGGTCCGCGCCGTTGACGCAAATGGTTTTTCTTTTTTGCTTGCAAGTTTGTCTACTGGCGTCGGGCTTCCCGAGGCTAAGAGAGTCTATAGCCAGTTAGCCTTGCGTGCGGAGGCTCCTGTCGTCGTTTCGTTTCCTGATGCCGATGCGCGCCAACGCAAGGCATTGGTCGCACAAGGAATCCCCTTTGTTTGCCCTGGTAGACAGGCTTTTCTACCATTTATGGGTGCGGCCTGCACGGAGAGGAGCGGCACTCGATTTCATAGTCGCGCGACCAAGATATCGCCCAACGCGCAGGCTGCCGCAATCTGGGGAGCAGGGCAGGAGTCATATCATTCCGATGACCTTTGTCGTGCGCTTGGAATTTCGGCAAGCCGCGCGAGCGAGGCCGTAACCGAGCTTGTAGACAGGGGGCTCGCAAGGCGCGAGCGGCGCGAACGGCGTGTCATTGTGTTCCCCGTTGCCGTGGATCTTCTGCTCAGTGAGCACATGGCAGAGCTTTCCTCGCCTGTCTCGAAGGTTATTTTTGCAAGGAAGGCACCACAGGTCGACCGCCTTGCTGACGCCGGGGAGACGGCGCTCGCTGCGCGTTCGATGCTCGCTGCGCCGGGCATGGAGCAAAAGGCCGTCTTAAGAAGTGCATGGCGTGACCTGCGTGACCTTGAAGTCGCAGACGGGAAACTGCCAGACAACGAAACGGCGATGATCCAAGTGTGGCGCTATGCGCCCGTGTTTGGCGACTCCTCCCGTATCGACGACATCTCACTTGCGCTATCTTTGGCGGCAATCGACGACGAACGAATTCAGCTCGAACTCGATCACATGTTTGGAAAGGAATATCCATGGCAGGAAGCGCTGTAGAAGGTCTCCAAGAATTCAGACCGTAGGCGGTGTTTCGGTCCTGACTCCATTGTCCGAGTGGTGGCACGCGAGGCTCGCTAATCGGCTATTATTTGTTTAGACAACTTGAGTTGTAGAGGAGTGACCGGCGATGGTGCAGGGCGCCAAACATATGAAGAGCAATAACGCCGCGGCCAACGGTGGCTCAAGCCCTCAGCCCAAACCTCAGCCCAAGCCCAAGCCCAAGCCCAAGCGCCGCCGCAAGCGACTGCCGCGCTGGGCCGACCGGCTCATCACCATCGTCATCATCCTTATTGGCGTGGGCCTTATGACCTGGCCGTGGATCTTGGACCGGCTCGAGGCCTCGGGCGTGTTCAACCAGATCAGCACCGTGTCCAGCACCGTGGACGCGCTGTCTGCCGAGGAGCGCGAGCGCATCCTGCTCCAGGCGCGCTCCTTTAACGAGCAGCTGGCGGGCGAGGCCACCGAGCTTCCCGCCGACCAGATCGAGCCCTACGCTCAGCAGCTCATCTTTGACCGCGACCCCATGATGAGCTGGGTCGAGATTCCCTCCATCGACGTGAGCATGCCCATCTACCACGGCACGAGCGAGGAAGTCCTTATGGCGGGCGTCGGCCACCTTGAGGGCACGAGCCTGCCGGTGGGTGGCACCTCGACGCATTGCGTGCTCACCGCGCACTCGGGCATGCGCAACCTGAGCATGTTCGACGACATCCATTCGCTGGAGCCCGGCGACCTGGTGCTGCTGCACACCATGAACAAGACGCTCGCCTATAAGATGGTGGACTCTGAGGTGGTGCTGCCCGAGGAGATGGAGTCGCTGACCATCGAGCCCGGCGCCGACAAGGTGACGCTCGTCACCTGCACGCCTTACGGCGTAAACGACCATCGCCTGCTGGTGCATTGCGTGCGCACCAAGTACAGCAAGAAGGACGTCGACAAGCAAAAGTCGCTGGCTGGCCGCCACTGGGGCAAGCGTGAGTTTGCCGTGCTTATCGTGGTCGTGGCCATTGTGCTGTTGCTGCTGGACATCGTGATTCACGCGGTACGCAAGCGCCGCAAGGCCAAGGCCTCGGCATAAGACATTCTTCAGAACCACCGCAAAGGGGACAGGCACCTTTGCGGTGGTCGGGACTTCCAAACCATCACAACATTCGATGAAAATCGCGATCTTGGCGAAAAGCGTCGAATGTTGTGATGGTTTTCATTGCGGTCGGGACGGCTTTCGTTTTGGGCGGCGCGGTTTTCGTTGTGGGCGAGACGGTTTTCGCTATGGACGGTGCGGTTTCGCTCCAGAACCGCCAGCCCGCTGCCTGCCAATCCACCGCCCTCGTTACGTTTTCGCTGCATTTGGGTAAAGCACCTGCTCCAAGCAGCGTAGCCTTGTATACTAGAGCGGTTTATCTGTTATGCGGAAGGGAGCGCCTATGGCACTCAGCGAGAAAGACGTGCGCGGCATCGCCGAGTACGCAAAGATCGCACTGACCGATGACGAGCTCACCCAGATGACGTCCTACATGAACGACGCCGTCCAGATGCTCGAGCTCGTCCTGCAATATGACTTGCCCGACGTGGAGCCTACGTTCCATCCCATCGGAAGCCTGTCCAACGTGATGGGCGATGACCTGCGCGAGTCCGAGCGCGACCTGCCGCTCGACGTTGCGCTCGAAAACGCCGGCAGCGCGCGCGACCGCTACTTCCGCGTGCCGTCCATTTTGGGAGAGGGGGAGAGCGAGTAATGGCGCTAAGCTTCGATTCCCTTACCGCCGCCCAGATCGCCGCGGGCGTTTCCGCCGGCGACTTTACCGCTACCGAGGTGGCCCAGGCCTCCCTTGCCGCCATCGAGGCGCGCGAGGGCGGGGTCCAGGCATTCCTGCAGGTGGCGCCCGAGCTCGCGCTCGAGGCCGCCGCGCGCGTGGATGCCGACCGTGCCGCAGGCAAGCCGCTGCCCCCGCTCGCGGGCGTGCCGCTGGCCATCAAGGACAACATGAACCTCGTGGGTACGCGCACCACCTGCGCTTCCCGCATGCTCGAGAACTACCAGAGCGTCTACACCGCCACCTGCGTCCAGCGCATGCTCGACGCCGGCTGCCTGCCCATGGGCAAGGCCAACATGGACGAGTTTGCCTTTGGCAGCTCTACCGAGAGCTCGGCGTTCCACCGCACCAACAACCCCTGGGATACCGAGCGCGTGCCCGGCGGCTCCTCGGGCGGCTCCGCTGCAGCCGTCGCCGCGGGCGAGGTCGCGCTCTCGCTGGGCTCGGATACCGGTGGCTCCATTCGC
>CABSMN010000059.1 GCA_902478765.1 uncultured Collinsella sp. | reverse complement strand
CCTGCTGCGCTTGCAGGCCCCGCACCGGTTGACACCCGACGGGACGCAGCCGGGCGAGGCGGATCCGTGCTACCGCCCCGCCCCGCCGCTATGTTAGCTACAGCTCGTTGGCCGCGTGATACGCCGTGCGGATGGCGCTCGCAATATCGGCGGTGCGCTCGCCCGAGCAGTCGCCCACGCAGGTCACGGGCACCGTCACGCCGTCCAGGTCAAACGCGTTGGCCTTGGAGCCCACGGCCATCACCACGTAATCGCAGGCGATCTTCACCGGCTCCTCGGCACCGTCCTCGGTGGCGTGCACGGCCTCCACGCCCTCGTCGGTAATGGCGGTCAGGCGGGTCTTAACGTGCTGTTCCACGTTGTGGGCGGCAAAGTCGCTCATGATCAGCGGCAGAATGGTCTCGGACTCGCCAGCGGCAATCTTGTCGAGCATCTCGACAATCGCCACCTCGCAGCCGTGCTGCAGCAGGTACTCGGCAGTCTCGGTACCCACCAGGCCACCGCCAATGACAGCGACGCGGCCGCCGAGCTCCACCTTGCCGGCCAGCACGTCCCAGCTCGAGACGACCTTCTCCGAGTCGGCGCCCGGAACGGGGATGACCACGTCATGCGCGCCCACGGCCACAATCGCGGCGTCGGCGGCGTTGAGGTCCGCAGGGCTAGCGGCATGGTTGAGCTCGACCTTCACGCCCAGGCCGGGCAGAATCTTCTCGTAATACTCGACCGAGCGCATGATCTCGTCCTTGCGCGGAGGCGCGGCCGCCAGCACAATCTGGCCGCCCAGATGATCGCTCGCCTCATAGACGGTCACGTCGTAGCCGCGTTTGGCCGCCACGCGCGCGGCCTCCAGGCCGGCGATGCCGCCGCCCACCACGGCGATCTTCTTGTCGCCCTCGCCCGGCTTAATGGCGATGGTCGCCTCGTCGCCGTTCTCGGCGTTGAGCACGCACGAGATGTACTTGCGGTTTTGAATCGCGTCGACGCAGCCCTTGTTGCAGTTGAGGCACTCGCGGATGGGCTCGCCGGTCGCGGCCTTCAGCGCAATGTCGGGGTCGCACATGAGCGAGCGGCCATAGGCGATGATGTCGGCGGCGCCGTCTTCCAGAATCTTCTCGCCGGCCTCGACCGAAACCACGCGGCCCACGGTTGCCACCGGCACGGAGACCAGGGCCTTGACGCGCTCGGCCACCGGCAGCGTCCAGTTGTAGGGCATGGCACCCATGGGCGGAATGGTGTCGCCCATGTTGCCGGTGTGGTTGGCCTGCGCGACCTGGATCATGTCGATGCCCGCGCCCTCGAGCAGCTTGGCGAACTCGCAGGCCTCGTCGGGCTGCAGGCCACCCTTGCCGCGCGGCGTGCCGTCGGGGTTCTCCATGATCACGGGGAGCTTGTACTCCACCATCAGCTGCGGCGCGGCTTCCTTAATGGCGGCGACGACCTCGAGCGCATAGCGAACGCGGTTCTCGAACGAGCCACCGTACTCGTCGGTGCGCTGGTTGAGGATGGCCGAGCACAGCGAACCCACCAAGCGGTCGCCGTGGACCTCGATGGCGTCAATGCCGGCCTGCTGCGCGCGAGCGGCCGAGGCGGCGATGGCCTCCTTGATCTGGGTGAGCTGCTCTACGCTCGCCTCGTTCACAAAGTGCTGCATATCGTGGTGCAACTTGGCATAGGCCTGCTTGCGGATCTCGTTGGACTCGGCCATCTTGGCGGCAAAGGTCTCCTCGTCGCCGGCGGCCTTGGCCTCCTGCGCAGCCTTGGCGGCGACCATGGAACCCATGACCATGCGGCCGACGCCGGGCACGTCGTACTCGGGGTGGAACAGCTGCAGCGCGACCTTGGCGCCGTGCTTGTGAACGGCGTCGGCCAGCGCCTTAAACGTGGGGATCTGGGCGTCGGTCGCCAACTTGGGCGTGGGGCTTGCGGTCATAACGGGAGCAACGTCGCCGATGACGATGTAGCTCACGCCGCCACGGGCCAGGCGCTCGTAAAAAGCCAGGCTGCGCTCGCCGATGGAACCGTCGCGCTCCTCGTAGCCGGTGGTCAGCGGCGGGAACATAATGCGGTTTTTGAGCTCAAGGGGGCCAACCGTAATGGGCTGGAGCAGCTTGGATGCGGGTGCGGTCATGGACATTCCTCTCTTGTAGGCGCGGCGGCGATGTTGCCGCGTAGTTGTCTAGAGGATATGGCATGGGAATACAACAGCGCAACGGAAATCGGCGGACAGCAGGTAGCGGCAGGTGGATGGAACGGGGCGGCCCGTCGGTTTGTCTCGATCTGTAACAGTAAGACCCTATTTTGCCGAGCAACTGTTACAGATTGAGACAAACCAATCCCGTCTGCCAAAAAATCTAAATCTGTAACAGTTACTCAGCAAAAACCGTCCCTCGTGTTACAGATCGAGACGACCCCCAACAACAGCACCGTCCCCGTTCGAGGAAACGACCGCCACACTCACCTTTTTAAACAACCTAATACTGCACAGCCTGCGATAATAATTTGGTCACGCGTCGACTACGGCGAAGACGCGGCAGAAGGGACACCCATGCAACCGAGTACCACCGATACGTCTACCGCAAAGCAAGCGCTGCTCGAGGCGCTCTTGAGCGACGCGGGGCTCAAGAACCTCACGCAAACGGCCTCTACCGTTATGGGCAACCCGGTGCTCGTCGTCGATCCCGTGTACCGCTATGCCGCCCGCGGCGGCTTTGAGCTCGACGATGACGACGACTCCCCCTTTGCAGCCATCACCCGCGCCGAGCTCTCCGAAGGCGACATGCTGCAGGACGAAGCCGTACGCTACATCATCAAATGCGGCTTAGACGAGGAGATTGCCCGCTCGACAGGCCCGCTTACACGCTATAACGACATGTTCCGCCTCAACACCATGACCGATGCGATCAAGGCGCACGGCACGTGTCTGGGCCGGGCAATGACGATCGAACGCAATCACGCCTTTGGCGATAGCGATCGCGAGGTCTTTGAGTTCTTTGTCCGACTGCTCGCGCAAGAACTGCAGAAAGGCGGCTTTCTTTCGTTGGGCGGCCCGCAACAGGGGCCATATTTTCTCTCGCGCCTCCTGGACGACGAAATCCCCAACCCCATCACCTGCACACGCAAAATGCAGCTCGTCGGCTTTGCGCCGCTTCCCGCCCTCTACGTTGTATGCCTGCTCAAAAAAGATTCCCAGCTCGAGGCGCGCGAGGCGGAGAGCATCCGAGGACAATTGCAGCCGCTACTGCACCATAGCCTTATCACCATGTACGAAGGTGAGCTCGTGGCGCTGGTAAGCCGTCCGCCCTCCACGCAGCTACCCGCCAACGATGAGGCGATCCTTGCCCGCGTTGCTGCCACGAACAATTTGTTCATTGGCATCAGCAACGAGTTTTCCCAGGCAACCGATGTGCGTTCGCACCTCAATCAGGCACGCGCCGCCATTCGATACGGCTCGACCTTTACCAAAATCCTCGAAGACACCCATGTGTATCGCTATTGCGAATACACCTACATGGAAATGCTCGACATCTGCAACGACCACATCAACCTTATAAACTACTGCCATCCGGCAATCTGGGCACTTTGGAAACACGACCAGTCGCACGATTCCGAGTTGGTCGAGACGCTCTTTGCCTTTATGCAGCACAGCTGTAACACGGCGCGCACCGCCGCGATCTTGTCGCTTCACAAAAACACGCTGCTCTATCGCATTAACCGCATAAAGGAAATCACCGGTAACGACTTGGCATCGGGAGAGGACCTCTTTTTGTTCCACCTCTCGATTCGCACCCTAATCTACCTTGGCTTTCTTGAGCCGAGGATTAAGCCCCGCACCAGCGCCGACCTGCACTGCCGCAAGTAGGCCGGGCGGGGCTTGGGCAAAACTAGTCGCGCTTAATCTCCAGCGTGGGGAACGTCATCTTGGCGTACTTTTCCATGAGCGGCTTTACTTCGTCCATATGGGCGAAGAACTCGTCGCGGGTCTTGTTGATCTCGTTGAGGTGCTCGGCGCGCGCGTGGTCGTCGTTGCGGTCGCGAATCAGACCGTTCTCGGCAATCTTGAGCTTGGGACGACCGGTGCGCTCGTCGGTTACGATATCGCCGCCCGCGCCGCAGACCGCACACTCCCAGGGAAACTCGACCCCATCCCAATGCTTGTCGCCAGGGTACACCAAGGAGCTGTGGCAGTTGGGGCACACGCCGTCATCCGGGTCGCCCAGCCAGCAGCGCTCGTCAACCGGCGTTCGGATGGCCTTGACAATGTTCTCGCCCATCTTGTGGGCGCGGGCGATCTGTCCGCCCCACTCCACGTCGTCTCCCCACACAAAGGCATTGCCCGGGCGGCCGTCGCGCTGCGCCATATAGCGATCGACGACAGTCATCGACATGGTAAACATAGTCGCCTGCAGGCTCTCCAGTGCCAGGGACTGCCAATCGTGCATGGAGCCGCCGACGGAGATGAGGCCGGCAACGGTATGCGGATTCTCCTTTACGGCACCGATGGCAAGCAAGAACGAAAGCTCGTATGCCAAGAAGCGCTGGGCAAAGCGGGTGTACACCGAGCTGGGCGTAAGGTCGTAGGTCGGAACCGAGAAGATCACGCCCTGGCAGGTCTGCAGTTCGCGAATAATCGCATCTACATCGTCTTTGTTTTTAAGAACGCAGCCGTGATATTCCTTTTGCAGGCCGGCGCCCATCTTTCCCATCTGCATGGTGCAGCCCTCGCAACCGGTGCAGGGCAAGATGTTATAGTCGAACAAATTGATCAGCTCGACCTCGCCGCCAGCCTCGCGCACCGCGCAAAGGGCCTCTTTGGCCAAAGCCTCGCCGTTGCCACCGTGCCTGCCGGCACAAATCGCCATCACTTTAAACGACATGGTCGCTCCTCTCCAGAGCATTTTGGACACGGATTCTGCCCGTGTGTACTTCGCAAAAAGCGTACGGCAGACGCAAAACATGCGCACCGTCCAGGCAACCAAGGCCCGCTCGGTATTTGCGGAATACCTCGTGCAGATAAACAAAGGCCCCTCCCGCATGCCTACAAGGGACAAAACGGAAGGGGTCGGCGCTCTTATTTGCGCTTAAAGGGAATGGGTTTGGGCGGGCACTTGGGCTTGACGGCCCCAGCCGTGACGATCGCGCCGTTGTCGCAGATATCCAGGCAGGCACCGCACTGGGTGCAAGCCTTTTGGTCGATCACGTGGATGAACCGCGGCCTTCCCAGAATCGCGTCCTCCTCGCAAACGTCCGAATCGACACACTTGTTGCATGCCTGGCATTTGGAGGCGAGGATATGGAAGGTCAAGAATGCCTGGCATTCCCCGGCAGCACAGACCTTCTTGGTGGTGTGCTGCATGATCTCGCCCTCGAACAGGTCGAGGAACGACCGCACCGTGCGCGCCAGCACGCGACCCTGCTCGCACAGGCACTGCGCCTGCATCACGGGGCAAAGGTCGCGAAGGAGCGCCAAGTCACCCGGCTTGCCCTTCTTGCGACAGATATCGGCAAGAATCGTTGCAATCTGATGCGAGCCCTCGTAGCCAAAGACACAGCGTCCGCAGCTCTCGTGACGATAGAGCGTGCAAATGTCCAAAAGCGCCTTTGCCATGCAGTTTTTGGCGGTGTAGACGCGCACGTAGTCGCTGCATAGCTCAATCTTTGAGGTGTCATCGGGCCTGAGCAGCAGACCGCTGGGATAGCCAATCCCCACCGCTTTAGCGTCGTCGGCGCCCGCCGCGGCAACCAAGGATTCCGCACTCACGACACGGTCGACCTCAACGGGCTCCTCGGCCCCGTCAATCCACACCCAGCGCTTGCCTTCGGCGGCAAGTAACTCTGATCCGCTCAGGCAGCGGTCGGCGCCATCGCCCTCGCAGCAAGATGGGAGAGGCTTTTCGCCGTCGAGCATCTTGGCCGCGGCCGAACCGTTGGCATAGACAAAGCCCAGGCTCGGGTCGCACTCGATCACGCGGCAGGACTCGCCCAACGCATCCGCGAGCGCGGCAGAGACCTCATCGCCTGCCGGCACCAAAACCGCCTGGGCACCGGCCCCTGCAATTTTTTCCGCAGCGGCCGCCACGTCCTTCTTAAGGAGCCAGAGCGCGACGGGGGCCTGCTTATGCGCAGGCATAAAGTTGATGATCGTCATGGGTTATCGCTCCTTTCCTAGTATTCGTTCCACAGGCGCGGCGTACTGATCGTTAGGCGCAAATCGCACTGCAAGCAGCGGCTCGCCTCGCACGTAGCCTCATGGTCGGTATAGGGGCACTCAAACGTATCGAAGTTATCCTTACGCGTCTGGGCATCGACAAACTCGGGCTGCACGGCATCGTCGTAGAAGCCCTCGGGGACACGCCCAATCCACTGCTCGGGAGCATCATGCTCGGTCAGCTCCTCGTCGATGTTGCCATCGCCACCCAAAGCGCGGTCGATGGCCGAGGCGCACGTGCGACCTGCAGCGATTGCCGCGATCACCGATTTGGTACCCGTCACGCAGTCGCCCGCCGACCAGATGCCTTCAACGCTCGTCTTGCCTTCGGTATCGGCCACGATATACGGGCCGTGCGTAAGCTCAAGGCCCATCTGGGCCGTGCCCTCGGGCTTTTGACCCACGGCAAAGATCACGCAGTCGGCATCGATGGTCTTCTCGCCGCCGTCGAGCAGCTCGGTGACGGCGCGGTGGTTCTCGTCAAAGTAGAACCGCTCGATCTTGTGGATCGTCATGGAACCGACCTTGCCCGAACCGTCCTCGGTCTCGTTAATGCTGGTAAAGGCATAGGCATCGTGCAGGACCTGTCTCTTATACACATCTGACGCTGCCGACGAAGCTAGAAGTGT
>CABSMN010000058.1 GCA_902478765.1 uncultured Collinsella sp. | reverse complement strand
CCCAGCGGCGAGACCATGGCGGCACCCACGACCAATACGATAAGGGCAATGAGCGCGGGGCCCGTAATGCGGCCGAGCACGCGTGTGATGACGCCCGGGCGCAGCGTGAGCGCAAACGCGACGACAAAGAAGCCGACGGCAAACACCAGGCGCGCCGTGCCGAGCGAGACGCCCTCGGGCAACAGCGGCACCAACATCTCGAATGCAGTGGAACTCGTGCGCGGAATGGCCAGGCACGGGCCAATGGCCAGATACACCGCCGCGACAAAGAACTCGCCAAACTTGGGGTGCACGCGGCCAGCAAGCTCGCGCGCCGTTCCGGCAAGCGCCACGGCGATAAAGCCCATGACGGGCAGGCCGATGGCGGCAATCAGAAAGCCGAACATGGCGACCGGCGTGGCGGAACCTGCCTGCAGCGCCAGCAGCGGCGGAATAATGAGGTTGCCGGCGCCAAAGAGCATCGAGAACAGAGCGATGCCGACGGTGACGACATGGTCGGAGCGCAGACCGCGCGGAGCGGATGAAGCCATGGGACCACCTTTCGAGTCAAAACAAAAACGGGACGGGCAAAAGACCCGTCCCGCAAGTATATACGCTTTAGCAGACTAAATCGTGCAAAGCTTCAATCTAGCCGCCCCTTTTGAGCCGTTACGCGTCCGAGCGACGGCGACGCAGCAGCTCGAGTCCCAGCGCGACAAGCGCAACGGCGCCTGCAGCGACGGCGACGGCCAATGGCGCACGATCGCCCGTGTCGGCGAGCTGCTGAGCGCTCGACTTGGAAGATTCCTTCTTGCCGGAGTTTTCCGCGCCCGATGCCTTTGCCTTATCAGCTGCGGAGTCATCCGAACTACCGGGTTTTGTCGGATCCTTTGAATCCGGCTGGTCGGAATCGGGCGTTCCGGGCTTTTCCGGCTCTGGCTTGCTCGGGTTGTCAGGCTCAGGCTTATCCGGGTTATCCGGGTCCGGCTTGTCCGGCTGATCAGGCTCCGGTTTGTCGGGCCCAGGCTTGCCCGGATCAGGCTGGTCAGGCTCGGGCTTGTCCGGGTCCGGCTTGTCCGGATCGGGTCCATCGGGCTTGTCCGGATCGGGAACCACCGGGTCCGGGTCGACAGGCTCCTGCTTCTTCTTCACCGTCAGCGTACCGGGCTCAACCGTGACATCGAAGTTCGGGTCGGCGACCGTCGCCCCGATCTGGTACTCGCCCGCCGGGGAACTCTCATCGGCGACGCAGGAGTACTCGACCTTCACGCCCGAGGTATCAGCCGAGCTCTTTAGGCTCGAGGTAAAGGCGGGATTCATCTCTCCCTCGAAGCGTTCAACATCGTCGACCTTCACCTTAAGCTTCGCCGGCGCAATCTTGAACTTGCGCGAGGCGGCGCCGATATACCCGTTGCTTCGCAGCGTGGCAACGGCGCGATACGTGCCGGCATCGGTCGGGGCCTCACTCGACGAATAGTGCGTGCCGCCCGTCCCGTAATACCCGACCCTCAGGTCACCTTCGCAGGCCTTGGGAACCCCCGTGACCTCGGGCGCCTGGGCGTCACCGCTATAGACGAAGTTGCCGCCCTCAAATGCAAGCTCGACCCGCTTCGCCTGAACGACTAGAACGAAGTGCGCGGTCGCGGTCTTGCCCTGAGCGTCCTTGCACGTGATGTCAAAGGTAGACACTCCGGCCTTGGACGGGGTGCCCGAGAGCGTCAGACCGCCCGATGTGCGGGTGAGCTTAAACCCGTCGGGGAGCTTAGCGTCGTCCCACGTGTACTCATACGGAGCTTCGCCACCCGCGGCACCCGAAATCGTCGCGCGATACGTGCTATGCGCACGTGCGACCGGCAGCAGACCGCCGTTGAACACGAGGGTATCCCGGGGCACAACAGAAACGACGGCACGATCGCTTTCCACCTGCGTCTCGGTACCTAGGTAGCGCTGAGTGACGCGGCAGAAATACTCGCCGGCGCAATCGTCATCAAGGTTCTCAATGAGGAGCGTCTCCCCCGTCTCGCCCTCGAGCGCCACGGCCTCGCCGCCCACCATGTGGAACCACTGATAGGAAAGTTCGACATCGGCGGCGGAACCCGTGGACGAGGACGCGTGGTCGAGGACGCCCTTGCCCGCCTCGGCAGCAACCGAGAGCACAACAGCATCGTCCTCGTGGGCACTCGCGTCCTGTGGCTGCGCGATCACCTTCGGAGCGTCCGCTTTCGCGAACTCGAACGTAATCTCGTGCGACGCGGTGACGTCACTTAGCGTGACCTCGTACGCTCCGCCCTCATAGTCGGAGATGTAGAGGTCGACGGCCCTGTCCGAGCCGGCTTCCGTGACCGTCACCCGCACGAGGTAGCAGTCCTCGTCGGGCGTCGCCGAGAGGGTCGCGTCCCCACCCGCATCAACCGTGACCGATGCGTTGTCGACCGAACCGTTGACCGCCTTTGCCGTCACCTCAAATTGTACGGGCTTGTCCGGGTTATCGGGATCGGGGTTGTCGGGGTTGGGACCAGGATCAGGCTGATCGGGATCCGGGTTGTCCGGATCAGGATTGTCCGGGTCCGGAACCACCGGGTCTGGATCGACGGGCTCCTGCTTCTTTTTCACCGTCAGCGTTCCGGGCACGACCTCGACATCGAAGTTCGGGTCGGTGACCGTCGCGCCGATCTGGTACTCGCCAGCAGGAGAGCTCTCATCGGCATCGCAGGAATACTCGACCTTCACACCCGAAGTGTCAACCGCACTCTCCAAGCTCGAGGTAAACGCTGGGTTCGCCTCTCCCTCGAAGCGCTCGGCGTCGTCAACCTTCACCTTGAGCTTTGCCGGAGCGATCTCAAACTGGCAGGCGGCGGCACCGATGTAGCCGTGGCTGCGCAGCGTGGCGACAGCGCGGTACGTGCCGGCATCGGTCGGGGCCTCCGTCGAGGAATATTGGGTGCTTCCGGTACCGAAGTACCAGACCCTAAGGTCGCCCTTGCAGACCTTAGGGGCACCGGAAACTTCAGGCGTCTGCGGTGCGCCATTAAAGGTATAGTCGCCATCCGTAAACGTAAGTATTACGTGCTTTGCCTGGACAACGAGCGCAAAGCGGGCGGTCGTGGCCTCGCCACGAGCATCCGTGCACGTGATATCAAAGGCGGAAACGCCCGTCTTGGACGGGATGCCCGAGAGCGTCAGACCGCCCGGTGTACGGGAAAGCTTGAGCCCGTCGGGGAGCTTCGTCTCATCCCATGCGTACTCGTACGGAGCCTTGCCGCCCGCGGCCCCGGCAATCGTGGCGATGTACGTGCCGTGCGCACTCGCTGCCGGTAGCAGGTCGCCGTTGAACACAAGGGTGTCCCAGGCAACGACGGAGACGGAAGCACAATCACTGTCCGCTTGCTTCTCAGTACCAAGGTAGCGTTGAGTGATGCGGCAGAAGTACTCGCCGGCTTTCTCGTCATCGAGATCCGCGAGCGAGAGCGTCTCCCCCGTCTCGCCATCGAGCGCCACGGCCTTGCCATTCGCCATGCGGAACCACTGGTAGGAAAGCTCAACCTCGGCAGCGCAACCCGTGGACGAGGCCGCGTGGTCAGCGACGTTCTTGCCTGCCTCGGCCGCAACCGAGAGCACGGCCGAATCGCCCCCATGGACGCTCACGTCCTGCGGCTGCGCGACCACACGCGGAGCGTCCGCCTTCGCAAACTCGAACGTGACCTCCTGCGATGCGGTAACATCGCTCAGCGTGACCTCGTACGCCCCGCCCTTGTAATCAGAAATGTCGAGGTCAACGGTCGCATCCGAGCCGGCCTGCACGACCGTCACGCGTTCGAGGTAGCAGCCCTCGTCGGGCGTCGCCGAGAGGATCGCGTCCCCGCCCTCAACAACCGAAACCGAAGCATTGTCGACCGAACCGTTGACTGCCTTCGCCGTCACCTTGTAGTGCTCGGGCTTCTTCTTCACCGTCAGCGTTCCGGGCTTGACCGCGACATCAAAGTTCGGATCGGCGACCGTCGCGTCGATCTGGTACTCACCCGCCGGCGATTTCTTATTCGCCGAGCAGAAGTACGTAACCTTAACGTCCGAGGTGTCGCAACGGCTCACCAAGCTGGAGGTAAACTCGGGATTTTCCTGGCCCTCAAAGCGCTCGGCATCGTCGACCTTCACCAGCAACTGGGCAGGTGCAACGGAAACCGACAACTCGATGTCCTCGGCGGCAAGATAGTTTCGAGACGCCTTGGCATGGGCGACAACACGTGCCGTACCGGCAGCCTTCACCGTCGCGCAGCGTCCCTTAATCGAAACCGGGCTCGCATCGTCATCGGAATCAACCAACTCAAAGCTCACGGGAGTTTGGGCAACGTTGTTAAACACAATGGGGTCTCCACCGTAAACACCCGAATAGCTCGTCGTTCCCGTAATGGCCTGGCTTGCCTTTGCAATCGAGAACTCGGCGGACTTTTTACCCTGATAGTTGGGGTCAGTCACCTTAACCGTTACGCGGTAGTTGCCACTGTCGCACGGCTCCAGCGCCGTCGGACCATAGGACGTTCCATCTATACCGCGATAGGCAACGGAATAGGCAGACGCATCAAGGCCGGCAACCGCAACCGCCGCACCGTGTCGTGCGCCATCGTATGTCACATCAGACGTCTCGATCGAAATATCGACCGGGGCCTTCTCGATCGTGAAGTCACAGGAGGCATTACCGACATATCCCTTGGCGTCGAGCGTCGCCACCGCACGATACGTGCCGGCATCCACCGGCGCCTGATCCGACGAGTAATGTGTGTCGCCCGTGCCAACATAGGTCAGTTTGACATCGTCCTCGCAGCCCTCGGGCACGCCCGAAAGCTCCGGGGCCTGCGCCGTCGCGTTGTAGGTAAAGGTCATGTCCTCAAATGCAGGCGGGGCTTCCTTCGCCTTCACGAGCAGCGCGAAGTGTGCGTCGCACTTGTCGCCCAGGTCATCGGTGCACCTAATCTTGAAGCGACACACACCCGTAGCCGCAGGCACGCCCGAGAGCACCAAGGTGCCCGATCCGTCATCTGCCAGCGTCAGCTGCATGCCCTCAGGAACCTCAACATCATCCAAGTTATACGCATACGGTGCCTTGCCGCCCGTAGCGCCTGCAATCTCTGCACGGTACTCATCGTGAGCGGTCGCCACCGGCAGCACACGCCCGTTAAACACAAGCGTTTCTCGGGGCACGATGAATACCTTCGCATGTTCGGTATCCGTCTTTGTCACCGTGCCCAGGTAGCTCTGCGTAATGCGGCAGAAGTACTCGCCCTCGTTCTCGCTGTCGAGCTGGGCAATCGAGAGGGCCTCCCCCGTCTCGCCCTTCAGCGCCACCGCCTTGCCACCATCGTCAGACATGCGATACCACTGGTAGCTCAGCTTGACGTCTGCAGCGGATCCAGATGACACGGCCGCATGGACGCGAACGTTGCGCCCCGCCTCGGCGGCGACCGAAAGTTCGACCGGATCGCCCTCGTAAGCACTCGCATCCTGCGGCTGCGCAAGGACCTGTGGAGCCGCTGCCTTCGCAAACTCGAACGTGACCTTTTGCGGAGCACTCACGCCACTCAGTGTGACCTCGTACGCCCCACCCTTATAGTCAGAAATATCAAGGTTATAGGCATTGCCGGCCGAACCGTCATCACCTGCCTCTTCGGCAACGGTCACGCGCGTCAGGTAGCAGCCCTCATCGGGCGTCGCCGAAAGCGTCACCTTACCATCCGTAGCGACCAAAGCAGACTCCGAATCAACCGATCCGTTGACCGCTCGGGCCGTCACCTTGTACTTAGGCGCCTCCGCAAAGCGCGCCTCGACGGTCATGTTGTCCTCGGGGACAAACATCCAGGTAGCATCCGTGCTCAGCGGCCCATCGCCCAACGACCCGTCATCATTGCGCGCATACCACCCATCGAACACATACCCCGCATCGGAAACGGCAGTCAGGGTCGTGGACTCACCGTTCTCGACTTCGTTGGTCACGGCATAGCCCAGAGATTCGTCCTCGGAGGAGCCCTCGACGTGTCCGCCCTGACGCGGATCAACCGCCGTAACCGACATCGTCGCCCGTTCATAAACGGCCGTAAAGGTTCGGTTGCCAAACACCACGCGGTTAATGACCGGCGTAAAGCCAACGGGCATGCCGTTCTCATCGACCCAGTATTTAAACTTCCAACCCTTATGCGGCACGGTAAACATAATCGCCGCGGAGTGGTAGGAGCCACCCGTACCGAGCGCTACCATCGAAAAGCCAGCATCCTTAGGATACGTAGCGACCTGAACATCGCAGCCCGTCTCGTAGAACACGGCCGTAAGCTGCTTATTCTCCTTGGCGGTACCGATATAGAAAGCGCTGTAGCTCACCGTAACACCCGCATCGTCGACCCAATGCGAGAAGTGGTACTTCTTCCACGGGATCGCAATCGCCATAAACATGTCGCCCCTGTCGTAGGACCTGCTGCCGGCAGGAATGCCGTCGACCAGAAGGGCCGTACCGCGGAAGATGGACGAGCCAGTGACGGTAATGGTCACCTGTCCATCGGATTCGAACTGCGCGTAGTACGTTATGTCTTGCGTGGCGGTCACATCGAGGGTCGTCGCGGTCTCGACAATCGAGGTGCCCTCCTTATCGGTGCTCCAGCCCACAAAGCGATAGCCCATACCGGCAACAGCGGACAGTTCCACCTGGTCGCCCACGGCAAAGCTACCGCTGCCCGTAACACGGCAGCCCCTGTTCGAAGCCTTGTCCTTCACCACGACCTCGCCCGTAACGGTCACCTCGTACGGATCGGCAAACACGGCCTGGAGCTCCCTGTCTCTTATACACATCTCCGAGCCCACGAGACTACGCTGCATCTCG
>CABSMN010000057.1 GCA_902478765.1 uncultured Collinsella sp. | reverse complement strand
CGTGGGCTCGGAGATGTGTATAAGAGACAGGTCAAGGTCGGCCAGGAGGTCGAGGTCGAGGTTCTCGACGTCGATCTCAACCGCGAGCGCATCTCCCTGGGTCTCAAGCAGACCACCGAGGATCCGTGGCGCGCACTGGTCAAGAAGTACCCCGTCGGCGCTATCGTCGAGGGCACTGTGACCAAGCTTGTCCCGTTCGGCGCTTTCGTCGATCTGGGCGAGGGCATCGAGGGCCTGGTGCACATCTCCGAGATGGCCAACAAGCACGTCGATCAGCCTTCTCAGGTCACCCATGTGGGCGACAAGGTTCAGGTCAAGGTCATGGAAATCGACCTCGACCGTCGTCGTATCTCCCTGTCCATGAAGTC
Source organism: uncultured Collinsella sp. (assembly GCA_902478765.1). Lineage (GTDB taxonomy): Bacteria > Actinomycetota > Coriobacteriia > Coriobacteriales > Coriobacteriaceae > Collinsella. The sequence goes on along the minus strand of CABSMN010000057.1, from coordinate 6,531 downwards.
TGCTGCTGAGACTCTGGGCGTCGAGATCGAGGTTACCCCGCTGCCTTCCGAGAAGAAGGACGAGGAGACCGACGCCGAGTAAATCGGTTTGACGATCACTTGTTTTAAGGGATCCGTCCGTAATGGACGGGTCCCTTTTTGCATTTGGCACCGAGATGCGCAATGCTGCCGGGCTGTCCACAGGCTATTGGATTGTCGGTGCATGAAAAAAGCCGACATCCCGCCTCGGGGAGGAGGCGGGAACGCACCGAGTAGACGGAGGGGTGCGGAGCGCGGTCGCGTCTCGACTGACAACGTTGCCCATCGACGGGATTATTGTAGCGCATGGGCGCTTCTTGGTTTATCGTGTCGAGCGCTTGTGTTGTGCCGTTGCCTGTGGCGGCGGTGTGCTACACTCTTGCACTGCTGAGTGGGCCAGACGGTCGCGCGATGTACTGCTTGCGGTACGCGTGAGGAAAGTCCGGGCTCCAGAGGGCGGGATGCCGGCTAACGGCCGGGCGGAGTGATCCGACGGAAAGCGCCGCAGAAAAGAAGACTCCCACCTGCGCCGCAAGGCGTAAAGGGAAAAGCTGAAACGGTGGTGTAAGAGACCACCAGCGTCGTGGCAACATGGCGGCTTGGCAAGCCCCATCCGGAGCAAGCGCGAATAGGAACGCTATGGGCCGGCCCGGTCCGCGTTCGGGTAGCGTGCGTGGAGCTGCACGGTAACGTGCAGACAAGATAAATGACCGTTCACGACAGAACCCGGCTTATCGGCCCACTCAGCTTTCTTGTTGACGCTGCGACGGCGTCAGCTGGCCGATTTGTCGCTCATTCGTCGGTCGCCGCCATAAGGCGTGCTCCCTCCTCTTTCGGGCCAAATCGACTCAGCTGACGCCGTCTCGCTGTTGGTGACGGCATCATTGGCGTTTCCGTTCTTGTTGGCGAGGGCAACGGTACACGCTTTGCCGTATTATTGAGGCTGTTTGTTGCTTTGCTTGTTGTTGAGGGGCTTTGTTGGACAGCTATTTTACTCTGCAATCGAATATTGAGGTTTCGGGCGAGTTTGTGGACCGCAAGAGTCGGTTTATTGCCCAGCTGGTCCATATTGAGTCCGAGGACGAGGCGAATGCCTTTATCGAGATGGTTCGCAAGCGTCATTACGACGCTCGACACAATGTTCCCGCGTGGATTTTGGTCGATGGACGCGAGCGCCAGAGCGATGATGGTGAGCCGAGCCGCACGAGCGGTATGCCGACACTCGAGGTGTTGCGCGGTGCGGAGCTCAAAAATGTTTGCTGCGTAGTGACACGCTATTTTGGTGGTACGTTGTTGGGGCCCGGTGGCTTGGTACGCGCCTATACCGCGGCGACGCAGGCGGCGGTGGCCGCGGCTCAGGAGGCCGGGCAGATCGTCGAGATGACGAGTGTCGTGCCTGTTGACGTGCATGTGGCCTATCCGCAGTATGAGCAGGTGCTTCGCTTGGCCCAGGATTCGGATGCCAAGGTTTCGGATACCGATTACGCGGATGCCGTGACGATTCATTTGGTGTTTAAGGCGGGGGAGCAGGAGCCGTTTTGCGTTAAGATGCGCGAGCTTATGGCGGGGCGTGAGGAGATTGAGGTCGGCGCTCCCGAATTTGCCGAGTTCTAACGACGACGGCCGGCGTGCTTTTGGATGAATCCCAAGCGCGCCGGCCGTCGTTTTATGTTGTCGCCGTTTACTCGGCGAGCTGCTTTAGCACATCGCAGGCGATGTCGACGGCGTCGTCGATGCAGCCGGGGCAGCTGCGGAGCGGACCCTGGTCCGATCCGACGCCTTTGAGCGTGCCGCAGACGGTCGTGGTGTTCTTCTCGCCAAAGCGCTTGGCAATCTCGCGCGACAGCTTGTAGGTCTGGCCCTTGGTCTTGGGGTTCTCCATACCGTCGCTCATCATAAAGCCCATGATGGCCACGGCGCCCGAGATGGCGCCGCAGGTCTCGGTCATGCCGCCCATGCCGGCGCCAAAGCCCTCGGTGAGGGTAAAGGCGATCTGGGGGTCGAGCCCCACAGCGGGCGCGAGCGTGCAAGCGACAGCCTGGGCGCAGTTAAAGCCGCGGGCGTGGTACTCGGCAGCCTGAGCCTGGCAGGCGGCAGTGTTGAGCTGGGTGGTATCGATCTGCTTCATCGTTGTCTCCTTGTTCATGGTGTACCCGCCTATGGTACCCTTGCCGGCGCATTCGCTTATCGAGACCGCAGTGCATATCTCATTGTTTTTCGCCATCGAACACTTTCTTAAGATTTGGGACAAATAAACCTGATTAATTTGTCCCATAACCTATCGGCGGGATGGGTTGAGAGGGGTGCGGGGTAGCGGTATCGTGAACCGAATAAAAACAAAACCCAAGTAAGGGAGTTGGATATGAGCGAGCAGACCATCGGTACTACATGTGTTCAGGGCGGCTATCACCCGGGCGACGCGGAGCCGCGCCAGGTGCCCATCTACCAGTCCACCACGTGGAAGTACGACACGTCCGAGCACATGGGCAAGCTGTTTGACCTAGAGGAGTCGGGCTACTTCTACAGCCGTTTGCAGAACCCCACGTGCGATCTCGTTGCCGCCAAGATCTGCGAGATGGAGGGCGGCACCGCTGCGATGCTCACGAGCTCGGGCATGGCTGCGAATTTCCTCGCGATCTTTAACGTGGCCGGTGCCGGTGATCACGTGGTCGCGAGCTCTGCTATCTACGGCGGTACGTATAACCTGCTCGCCCACACCATGGGCCGCATGGGCGTGACTTGCACGTTTGTCGCCCCCGACTGTACCGATGAGGAGCTGGAGGCAGCCTTTGAGCCCAATACCAAGCTCGTCTTTGGCGAGACGATTGCCAACCCCGCCCTTGCCGTGCTCGATATTGAGCGCTTTGCCAAGGCCGCACATGACCACGGCGTGCCGCTGATGGTCGACAACACCTTCCCGACGCCCGTGATGTGCCGTCCCTTTGAGTGGGGCGCCGACATCGTTACGCACTCCACCACCAAGTACATGGATGGACATGCTGCCTACCTGGGCGGCGTGATCGTTGACCACGGCCAGTTTGACTGGATGGCCCATGCAGACAAGTTCCCGGGTCTCACCACGCCCGACGAGAGCTACCACGGCGTGACGTATGCCGAGAAGTTCGGTCGCGAGGGTGCCTTCATTACCAAGGCAACCGCTCAGCTCATGCGCGACCTTGGCCCCATGCAGAACCCGCAGGCGGCGTTCTTCTTGAACAGCTCGCTCGAGAGCCTGCATGTGCGCATGCCGCGTCATTGCGAGAACGGCCTGGCCGTTGCCAAGTTCTTGCAGAGCCATCCCAAGGTGCGCTTCGTGAGCTATCCAGGCCTGGAGGGCGATAAGTACTATGACATCGCTCAGAAGTACATGCCCAACGGTACCTGCGGCGTTGTGAGCTTTGGCTTTAACGGTGGTCGCGCGGCGGCCGAGACCTTTATGAAGAGCCTCAAGCTCGCCCAGATCGCCACGCACGTGGCCGACGCCCGCACCTGCTGCCTGCATCCCGCTAATGCCACGCATCGCCAGATGAACGATGAGGAGCTCATCGCCTGTGGCATCTCCGCCGACATGGTGCGCCTGTCGTGCGGCCTCGAGGATACGGCCGATCTGATTGCCGACCTTGAGCAGGCACTCGAGCAGTGCTAGGCTAGCGTTCGCATAAGGCGCCGATGCTGGCAGAAAGCTTCGGCGACCTTTCGTTCCGATTCCGTAGGCGGGACCCCAATCGCGACTGTTTGTAGGCGATTGGGGCCCCGTTTTTGCGTTGCGCCACTCGAAAGGATGGATATGGAGAAAACCGCAGAGCAGCTGCGCCGCGAGCACATTGCCCTTGAGGGCGAAACCCATGGCAAGAACAAATGGGCGATTCTGTTTACCGTGCTCATCATGACGTTTATGTCGTGTCTGGATTCGACCGTTGTGACCGTGGCGTTGCCCGTGATGCAAAAGGAGCTGGGCGTGGGCCTCGACCGCATCCAGCTGGTGAGCTCGGTGTACCTGCTTGCGACATGCGTGGCTATGCTGCCGTTTGGCCGCTTGGGCGACGTGCGCGGCAAGGTGGGCGTATTCCAGCTGGGCGTAATCGTTTTTACGGCCGGCTCGCTGCTTTGCGGCCTTTCGAGTTCGCTCGAAGTTCTTATTCTGGCACGCATTGTGCAGGGCGTCGGCTGCGCGGCGGCCATGGCTAACAACATGGGTATCATCACCGAGTCGTTTCCGGCGCGCGAGCGCGGTCGTGCCATGGGTATTCTCGCGACCTTCGTGGCCCTCGGCATGATGTGTGGCCCCGTGCTGGGCGGCATGCTGGTGGCAAGCTTTCCCTGGGAGAGCATCTTCCTCATCAACCTGCCCATTGGCGTCATCTCGTTTATCGTGGGGCTCTATACGCTGCCGCATGTTAAGCCGGAGGCTGGCGAGCGCCCCATGTCCCTGATCGAGGCTGCTCGTCGCTGCTTTGCAAATTCGGCCTTCACCATCAACCTCGCCTGCATGCTCATCGTGTTCGTTGGTATTGGCGCATCCGAGTTTATCCTGCCGTTCTATTTTCAGGACGCCCACGGCTTTGGTTCCGACATCTCTGGACTACTCTTTTTGGCGTTGCCGATGGTGAATGCCTTTATCGGCCCGCTTTCGGGTACGGTTTCGGACCGTGTTGGCTGCGAGGGCCCCACGGCGGTCGGCCTAGGCGTGTACGTATGCGGTCTTTTTGCGGTAAGCACGCTCGACGAGCACTCTTCCATCCCTGTGATCGTGTGTTGCGTCGCGTTTATGTCGTGTGGCACGTCGATTTTCCAGAGTCCCAACAACTCGCTGTACATGGGTTCGGCCCCGCGCGAGGCGCTCGGTTTTGCGGGCAGCCTGGGTAGTCTGGCGCGCTATGCGGGTATGGCAGTGGGCATTACAGCGGCGTCGCATATCCTGTATGGGCAGATGAGCGTGGCGATGGGCGAGGCCGTGACCAGTATTGTTGCAGGCCGTCCGGATGTGTTCCTGTTTGGTTTTCGTTCGGTGTTCTATGTGTTGATGGCTGTGGCCGCTGTGGGCTTTGCGTTCGCCATGGTGCGTTTGGTGAGGATGCGCGCCCGCCATTAGCGTGTTGGGAGGCTGTCTGCCACGATTCGCGCCGTCTCAAAAAGACTCGTTTGTGGTGCGATGCGGCTTGTGGGGCGGGCGGGGGTCGGTCCGTGGTAGACTATCGAACAACGTTTATTAATCGCGCGGTATCGTTGCCGCGAGAAGGGGTTGCGCCATGCAGGAGCTTGAGGATCGTATTCGCCATGACGGCATCGTAAAGGCCGGTAACGTCCTTAAGGTTGATGCCTTCCTCAACCACCAGTGCGACGTTGAGCTGTTCGACCACATGGGAGCCGAGTGGGCCCGTCTGTTCAAGGATGTCGAGATCAACAAGATCCTGACGATTGAGGCTTCGGGCATTGGCATGGCTTGCATCGCAGCTCAGCATTTTGGCGGCGTACCGGTGGTCTTTGCTAAGAAGGCACAGTCCATCAACCTCGATGGCGAGCAGTATGCCACGACCATCTACTCCTTTACCAAGCAGAAGGAGTACCCGGTCATCGTTGGCAAGCGCTTCCTGTCCGAGGGCGACAAGGTCCTGATTATCGACGACTTCCTGGCCAACGGCTGCGCACTCGAGGGTCTTATCAAGATCTGCGAGGCTGCGGGTGCCGAGGTTGCCGGCATTGGCATCGCGGTGGAGAAGGGCTTCCAAGGCGGTGGCGATAAGCTCCGCGAGCGCGGCTTCCGCGTTGAGAGCCTGGCCCGTATCGCCGATATGGACTGCGATACCGGCGAGATCACCTTCGCTTAAGCGCGTAACACAAGCGATTGGTATGCGATGTGACAAAGGGACTTTCCCTTTGTCACATTTTTTGTATGAGGGGAGGTGTTGATATGGATGAGAACAAGATGGGATGGCGCGAGTATGCGCGCTATGCCGAGATGTCGGTTGAGAGGTTGGCACGCGACTGCGAGGTTCAGGTGTTTCGTGCGACGGGCCCGGGCGGCCAGGGTGTGAACACGACGGACTCGGCGGTGCGTATGAAACATATCCCTTCGGGAATTACCGTGACGGCGCGCGAGAGCCGTAGTCAGTTTCAGAATCGCGCGAGCTGCCTGCGTAAGCTGCGCGCTGAGCTTGAGCGTCGCGGGCGTCCACCGCGCCGACGCATAAAGACCAAGGTGTCTCTGCGCTCTCGTCAGCGCAGGCTCAATGACAAGCACTTCAACGCGATTAAAAAGGCCAACCGTCGCAAGCCGGGCAGCGACGAATAGCCTCCCCATAAGTTGCGGTGAAATAGGGACTGTTTTGCGGCTTTAGCTGCATAAACAGTCCCTATTTCACCGCAACTTAGGTGGGGTTAGCGGGTTGGGTGCCAGACCTCGAGGGTGCCGGCGAGGATGTCGACCTCGATGCGCGAGGCGACAACGGGCTCGCCGTCGGCCTGGATGGGGTAGTCGGGCTCCTCAAAGGTAAGTTCGGCATGGCGGCAGCG